>NZ_SMKP01000066.1:0-49319 GCF_004349015.1 Nonomuraea diastatica | reverse complement strand
CCCCGGTCGCCGGGGCGGGCGGGCGCGGGCAGGTACAGGGTGGCCTCCCCGCCCGCGACGACGGCCACGGCGTTCTCCACCGCGCAGCCGGTGAGCCAGTAGAAGTCGCTGTCCACCCTGAAGTCGTAGGCGGTGTCGTTGCTGCGCACCGGCGCCCGGCCGGCCGCCACGACGGCGGTCGTGCCGGGCAGCGCGGCGGCGAGCCTGGCCCGGTGGGCCGCGGCCGCCTCGGCCGCGCCGGGCTCCAGCGCGGGCGTGCGGGCGGGGGAGTCCCAGCCCTCGGCGATGTACGCGGCGAACGCGGGGATCTCCGTCAGTTTGGGCAACCGGCCGTCGGTCACGGGGCGATTCCTCCTCCTAGGTCGCGGACGAGCCCGGTCAGCCGGGCGAAGACCCGGTCGTCGCCGATGCCGTCGTGCTCGTACTCGTTGGTGACCCATGCCTGGGTGTTGCCGACCCGGGCGGCGGTGTCCAGTTGCAGGCCGGCGTCGACGTACATGTCGTCGAAATAGACGGCGGCGGCCACCGGCACCTCGTTGGCGGCCAGCCGGTCCAGGTCGTACAGCGGCGGCCACGTGGCGCGCTCGGCGAGCAGCTCGACGGCCGGGCCGAAGGGCGCAGCGCGCGGATCTCGCTGAACATCCAGGGGTAGATCATTTCGCCGGTGAACAGCAGTGGCCTGGCGTCCTCGGCGAAGGCGGGGTGCCGGGCGCGTTCCCGCTCGGCCGCCCATGCCGTCGCGCCGGGCCCCGAGCCGTAGATGCTCTCCTGCAGCGCCGCGAACAGCGGGTTGTCGGCGTAGGAGGAGCGGGCCAGCACCTGGTGCAGGAACGTCTCCGGCAGGTCGCCGCGCTCGTCGGAGAGGGCCTCGTCGAGCAGCCAGTGCATACGCTCGTAGCCCGGCTTCATGCCGAAGTCGACGCCGAGCGACTGCAGTCGCCGCACGGTGAGGGTGTCGCCGTCCGGCAGCGGCACGTCGCCTTCGGCCAGCCGGTCGGCCAGCCGGCTCGCGGTCTCGACGTGGTGCGGGTAGCGGTGGTAGAACGCGTCGTTCTTGGCCGCCACCCGGGGATAGGTGCGCCGGTAGACCTGCGCGGCGTCCGGTTCGAGCGAGGGCAGCCCGCCCGCCACGTAGCAGGCGCTCAGCCCGCCGGGCGCGCGGGAGAGGTACGTCAGCGTGAGGAAGCCGCCGTAGCTCTGCCCCAGCGTCGACCAGCGCCGCCCGCCGAACACGGTCGTGCGCAGGTGCTCGGCGTCGGCCACGATCGAGTCCGCGCGGAAGCGGGCCAGGTGATCGGCTCCCTCCTGCGGGCTGAGCGCGCTCATCACGCGCCCGTCGATGCGCGAGCTGCGGCCCGTGCCGCGCTGGTCGAGCAGGATCACGCGGTACGTCTCCAGCGCCCGCCCGAGCCACCCCGACGCGCCGGTGGGGCGCGGCCCCTTGCCGCCGGGGCCGCCCTGCAGGTAGAGCAGGCACGGCAGGTCCTCGCCGTCGCGCGCCGGGTCCACCACCTCCCGGGCGAACACCCTGATCGTCGCCGCCGGGTCCGACCAGTCGAGCGGCACCTCGACGACGTGGTCGCGCATCCGCATCCCGGGGATCGTGTACGTCGCGGTGATCAAGCCCTCTCCCTCCTGCGGCGCTCCCACTCGGGGTCGATGCGCGGGATGGCCGCCAGCAATGTGCGCGTGTACTCGTCCTGGGGGTCGTCGAACACCTGGCCGGTCGTCCCGAGCTCGACGATCCGGCCCTCGCTCATCACGGCGACGCGCTGCGCGATCTGCCGCACCACGGCCAGGTCGTGGGCGATGAACACGTAGCTGAAGCCGCTCTCGCGCTGCAGCCGCCGCAGCAGCTCGATCACCTGCGCCTGCACGGACACGTCCAGCGCCGACACGGCCTCGTCGCAGATCACCAGCTTGGGGTTGACGGCCAGCGCGCGGGCGATGCCGATGCGCTGCGCCTGCCCGCCGGAGAACTGCACCGGGTAACGCAGCGAGTGGTCGGGGTTGAGCCCGACGCGTTCCATCAGCTCCTTGGCGTGCGCCCGGCGGCTTCCGTTGGGCGCTATGCCCTGGTAGACCAGCGGCGCCATGAGGATGCGCTCCACCGTGTGCCGCGGGTTGAGCGAGGAGAACGGGTCCTGGAAGACGACCTGGACGTTGCCGCGGAAGCGGGCCAGCGCCGCCCCCTTGGCGTGGGTGACGTCCTCGCCCTCGAACTCCAGCGTGCCCTCGCTCGGCTCCAGCAGTTTGGCGATCATCCTGGCGGTCGTCGACTTGCCGCTGCCCGACTCGCCCACCACGGCCAGCGTCTCGCCCAGCCGTACGTCGAAGCACACCCGGTCGACGGCCGTGAACCCGGCCTTCGCCCCGAGCGGGCCGCGGGCGACGAAGCGTTTGGTCAGGTCCTTCGCGCGCAGCAGCGTCATGCGCTCACCTCGTCGAGGGGGTCGTCGATGCGGGGGATGCTGTCCAGCAGCATCCGGGTGTAGTCGTGGCGGGGCTCGGCGAAGACCTGCTCGGCGGTGCCGTACTCGACCTGCTCGCCGCGCCGCATCACCAGCACGCGGGTGGCGATCGAGCTGATCACGGCCAGGTCGTGCGTGATGAACACCATCCCCATGCCGCTCTGCCCGCGCAGGTCGGCCAGCAGGCGCAGGATCTGCGCCTGCACGGTCACGTCCAGGGCCGTGGTCGGCTCGTCGGCGATCAGCAGTGACGGTGAGCACACCAGCGCCATCGCGATCATGATGCGCTGCCGCTGCCCGCCGGAGAACTGGTGCGGGTAGTGGCGCGCCCGCCGCTCGGGGTCGGGCAGCCCGACCTCGCGCGCCGCCGCGCGCGAGCCGCCGCGGTGCGCGCGGTAGAGCTCCTCGATCTGCAGGCCGACCGTGTAATACGGGTTCAGCGACGACAGCGGATCCTGGAAGATCATCGACATCCGGTCGCCGCGCAGCCGCCGCAATTCCCTGGCGGAGGCGCCGAGCACCTCGGCGCCGTCCAGGCGGATGCTGCCGCGGGTCGTCGCGCCCTCGGGCAGCAGGCCCATGATCGCCAGGCTGGTCATCGACTTGCCGGAGCCCGACTCGCCGACGATGCCGACGGTCTCGTCCCTGCCGACGGTGAAGGAGACGTCCTTCACCACGTCGACCGGGCCACGCGTGGTGGGGAAGGTGACGTTGAGGTCCTCTACGACCAGCAGCTTGCTCATCTCGCCGTGATCCTCACTCTCGGATCCAGCCTCGTGTAGACGAGGTCCACCACCACGTTGCCGATCACCACGAAGAACGCCGCCAGCAGTGTCACCGCCATGATCACCGGCTGGTCGTTCTTGGCGATCGAGTCGGCGGCCATCTTGCCGACCCCGTTCAGCCCGAACACCGTCTCGGTGATCAGCGCGCCGCCCAGCAGCGCCGCGAAGTCCATGCCGAAGATCGTGGCGATCGGCGTCAGCGCCGGCCGCAGCGCGTGCCTGCGCATGGTCAGCGCCGGGCTGAGCCCTTTCGACCTGGCCGTGCGCATGAAGTTCTCGGCCAGGGTGTCGATCACGTTCGCGCGGGTGAGCCGCGCGTACAGGCAGGCGTAGCCGGTCGCCAGCACGAGCCACGGCATCAGGTACGACTGGAACCAGAGCGCCGGGCCGTCGGAGAACGGCACCGCCTGCGGGAACGGCAGCACCTGCAGCTCCACCACCAGCACATACTGCAGGGCCAGCGCCAGCACGTAGTTGGGGATGCTGGAGCCGCCCAGCGCCAGGCCCATCGCGGTGCGGTCCCACCAGGTGCCCTCCTTGACCGCGCTGAGCAGGCCCGCGACGATGCCGAGGAACAACCACAACACCGCCGCGCCGATCGCCACGGTCGCGCTGACCGGCAGGCGCTCGACGACCATGTCCCACACGGACTGGTTGGTCTGGAAGCTGTAGCCCAGGCAGGGCGCGGCGCAGTGCACGAGGTTCGCGCCCGCGCCGTAGTCGCGCCCGGCGAAGATCCCGGCGAGGAAACCGGAGAACTGCGCCAGGAACGGCTCGTCCAGGCCCAGGACGTCGCGGATCTGGTCGATGCGCTCCGGCGTGCACGTCTTCCCGCAGATCATCACCGCCGGGTCGGGGGAGAGCGTGAAGAAGATGATGAACGTGAACAGGCACACCAGGAAGAGGATCAGCACCACCCCGGCGGCCCGCCCGGCCAGGTAACGCGCCATCACGCGGCCTCCCCGGAGTCGAACGCGGCCCGCAACCGGTCGCCGAGCACGGTCAGCGACAACACGGTGAGGAACAGGAACGTGCCGGGGATCGCGAAGTACATCGGGTCGACGGCGTACCAGCCGACGGAGCTCGCGATCATCTGCCCCCACGACGGTGTGGGCGGCACGACGCCGACGCCCAGGAACGACAGCCCCGCCTCGGTGCCGACGTAGCCGGGCACCGCCAGCGTGGTCATGACGATCAGCGAGCTGCGCAGGTTGGGCAGGATCTCCTTGAACACCAGCGCCCCCGTGGAGGCGCCCGAAGCCCGCGCGGCCTCCACGAACTCCCGGTTCACCAGCGTCATCGTCTGCCCGCGCACCACCCGTGCCAGGTACGGCCAGCCGAACACGCTGATCACCACGACCAGCAGCACCGGCCGGTTGCCCTGCGGCAGCGACGACAGGATCGCGATCATGAAGATGAGCGCGGGGAAGGCCATCAGGAAGTCCATGACCCGGCAGATCACCTGGTCGGCCCAGCCCTGGTAGAACCCGGCCAGCAGGCCCAGCACCACGCCGAGCAGGGTGGTGAGCGCGGTGGCGGCGAGCGCGATCACCAGCGACACGCGGGCGCCGTACGCGATGCGGGCGAGGATGTCGCGGCCGTTCTGCGGTTCGACGCCGAGCAGGTGCTGGGCGCTGATCCCGCCCAGCGGCCCGTGCGGCACGCCGCCCAGGTCGGTGTCGACCGCGGCGGTGTCGAAGTCGTTCGGGCCGTGCCCGGTGATCAGGCTGATCAGCGGCGCGCAGATCGCCATCAGCACGATCAGCGCCAGGAACGCGCTGCTGAGCACGGCCGCCTTGTCGTGCAGCAGCGCGCCCGCGACCCGCCGGCCCGAGGTGGCGGGCGCACCCGCCACCTGCTGTGAGTGAGCTGCGACCGTCATCTACTTGGTCGGCTTGGCCAGGCCGACGGAGATGAGGTCGATGCCGCCGGAGAACGAGCTGGACTGGTAGGCGCCCGCGATGTTCGAGCCGACGACGAGGATGAGCTTCTCGTAGGCCAGCGGCACGATCGGTGCCTGCTTCATGACCTCCTTGTCCAGCTCGCCGTACGCGGCGTTGGCCTCGTTGACGTCGGTCATCGCGGCGATCTCGTCGATCCGCTCGTTGATCGCCTTGTCATCGATCTGGGCCAGGTTCGCGTTGCCCTTGGCCGTGATGTTGCGGCCGTCGAACAGCGGCGGCAGGAACGTCGCGCCGGAGGCCCAGTCGGGGCACCAGCCGGTGACGGCGGCGTCGTGCTGCTGCGCCGGCGTGCCGATGACCTCGTAGAACGTCGAGGTGTCGATGTTGTTGATCTTGAGGTCGATCTTCACCTGCTTGAGCGCGTCCTGGATCGCCACCGCCACCGCCGCCATCTTGGGGTCCGGGCGGGTGTCGAGCGTCAGGGAGAACCCGTCCGCCAGGCCCGCCTCGGCCAGCAGCTTCCTGGCCTGCTCGACGTTGTACGGGTACGGGTCGTAGTCCACCCGGCCCGCGATCGTGGGCGGCTGGATCGAGGTGCCCTTGGCGGCCAGGGCGCTGCCGCCCATCCCCGCGACCACGGTGTCCTTGTTGATCGCGTGATTGATCGCCTGCCGCACGCGCACGTCGTCCAGGGGCTTCTTGGTGGTGTTCAGGCTCATGTACGTGGTGCAGCCGTTGAGCCCGGACAGGGTGCGCTGCTTGATCTGCGGCTGCTGAACCCGCGCCACGGTCGCCGCCTGGATCGACGGGCCGATGGCGTCGGCGTCGGTGCCCTGCCCGGCCAGCATGCGCTCGTCGATCGTGGCCGGGTCCAGGCCGAACGTCCACTCGAAAGCGTCCGGCTTGGCCGCCCGCACGCTGTCGGTCTCGGGCTTCCACTGCGGGTTGCGCACCAGCTTCAGCGAGGAGCCGCGCTGGTGGCTCGCCACCTTGTACGGCCCGCTCGCGATCGGCTTGGTGTCGAACGCCGCGCCCGCCCCCGTGCCCTTGGGGAAGGGCGTGAAGTTGGCGAGCGCCAGCGCGCTCGGGAAGTCGGCGAAGGGCTTCTTCAGGTGGAAGACGACCGTCTTGTCGTCGGGCGTCTCGATGGTGTCCAGGTCGCCGTCGAGGTACGGGCCCTGGTAGTCCTTCGGCGCGTCCAGCAGCAGTTTCCCGTACGGCGAGCCGATCCCGGCCTCCGGGTCGAACGTGCGTGAGAAGCCGAACTTCACGGCCTCGCTCGTGATCGGCGTGCCGTCCTCGAAGAACAGGTTGTCCTTGAGCGTGAACGTCCAGGTCTTGCCGCCGTCGGACGGCGTCCCCGTGTCCGTGGCCAGATCGGGCACGATCTTCGTGCCCTCGGCTCCCGGACCCGCGCCGAACATCGTCAGCCCCCGGTAGATGAGCCGGTAGAAGTTGTTGACGCCACCGTCGAAGCCGCGCACCGGGTCAAGGTGGGAGAAATCCGCCTTGGCCAGGACGTGCACCGTGCCGCCCGTCGCAGGTGCCGCGGCCGGGGACCCCGTCCCCGTGCCGGAGTTGGGGGCCGCGCCGCCGCCTCCTCCGCACGAGGTGAGCGCCAGCACGACGGTCATGGTGACGCTCGCGAGCGCCGCCGATCTCCTCATGTCGCCTTCTTTCCGTTGTTCGGGCGGTCCTGGGTCCGGGTCCTGACCCAGACCCGCATGGCTTGAGGGCCGCGGTTGCCCCACAGGAAGTAGGGGGTGAAGGTCGCGGTGACCTTCCCTCGCGGGGACGTCTCCTCCAGCGGTAGCTCGGGGTAGAGCTCGGCCGAGGCCGGGGGGGCGGCGCCGGCCTCCACGCGCAGCACGACGGCGCCGTCCCGCCGCTCGATGTTCGCGTTAACAATGTCGGCGACGCCGACCACCAGGTCATCGACGGGCACCGGGCTGTCCTGCTGCTCGACGCAGTAGACGAGCGGGCCGCGGGCCAGGGCGACCGCGCCCCTGGTGGCGTCGAGGTAGGGGTGGGAGCCGTGCGCCCTGACCGGCATGGGCAGGTGCAGCCGTACCTCGTCGCCCGCCGCCCACGCGCGCCGCAGGGTGATCCATCCGTCGCGAGCGGCGGCGTCCAGCGGCTCGCCGTTGACGGTGACGGACACGTCCCTGGCCCAGCCGGGGACACGCAGCGCCAGCTCGTACGGGTCGCGCGGCGCCCGCTCGACCGTGAGGCGCACGTCGCCGTCCCACGGGTAGCCGGTCTCCATGGCCAGGTCCAGCTCCGAGGTCTCGATCCTGGCCGCGGTGTAGGCGGCGACCAGCACGGCGCCGTCCCGCTCGGCCGCCACGTAGTCGGCGAGCTGGGCCATCCACCGCACGATGTTGGGCGGGCAGCAGGGACAGCCGAACCAGGCCCGCCGCAGCGGCTCGCCGCCGGCCTCCGCGCCGCTGCGCTGCTCGTGGTCGGGGCGGCGCTGGAGCGGGTTGTCGTAGAAGAAGGCCGTGCCCTCCGCCGACAGCCCGACGGCGTAGGCGTTGTGGAGCACGCGCTCGAACACGTCCACGTACTTCGCGCCGCCCGTGGCCAGGAACATGCGCCAGGCCCACTGCATGACGGCGATGGCCGCGCAGGTCTCGCTGTAGGCCCGTTCCGGCGGCAGCTCGTAGCGGTCGCCGATCGCCTCGTCGGAGTGCCGGCTGCCCAGCCCGCCCGTGATGTACAGCTTGGTCGCCACCATGTCGTCCCACAGCCGCTCCAGCGCCTCGGCCAGCGACGGGTCGCCCGTCTCCAGGAGGACGTCGGCCACGCCGGCCGCCAGGTAGCCCATGCGCACCGCGTGCCCGGTCACCGACGGCAGCTCGCGGAAGGGCACGTGGTCCTGGAAGTAGTCGCCGGGGAAGATGCTGTGCTTGAGCGCGCCCGTGCCGCGCCGGTCGACGAACCGCGACGCCTGGGTGAGATAGCCGCGCTCGCCCGTCTCCCTGTACAGCTCGACCAGTGCCATCTCGACCTCGGGATGCCCGCAGACGCCCGCCTCGCCGAACCGGGAGACGACCAGGTCGGCGAAGCGCGCCGCCACCCGCAGTAGCCGGTCGTCGCCCATCCGGCGGTGCGCGGCGACGGCCGCCTGGATCAGGTGGCCCAGGTTGTACAGCTCGTGTCCCCAGGCCAGGTCCTCCCACGGCTTCTTGGCCGCCGCCGGGTCCTGGAAGAAGGAGTTGAGGTAGCCGTCGGGGGCCTGGACACGTTCCAGGAGGCCGACGACCTCCTCGTAGAACTCCCGCACCGGCTGCGCGGTGCGGCCGTCGCCCAGGTCGTACGCGAGCCCTTCGAGGGTCTTGTACAGATCGGTGTCGAGGAACGGGTAGCGGCCGCGGTAGGGGGCGGGGTCCGGCTCCAGGAGGCGGCTCAGGTTGGCGACGTTGCCGGCCGCCCTGAGCTGCTCGATGGTGTGCGGGATCGTGGCCGTGCTGTTCCGGCGCCGCCAGTCGTGGAGCAGACCGCCGGTCATGTGCACCCCGGAGACGGGCCGTACCGCTCCCGCGGTCGTACGCACGGCGCCCGACGGGGGCTTGACCTGCTTAGACGTCATGAAGCATCCCAGTAATGTGTGGCATTGCACTGAACCATAAGTGCCGGGACGGCCTGTTGCCAAGGGCTGGGAGAGCACTGGTGACAAGAAGGTGACCCGCCCGGAAATTTCCGGACGGGTCGGGATGTGGCGTCGGGCCGGTGCCGCCGGCCGCCGCCGGGGCCCGCGGCGGCCCCGTCTCAGCAGGTCCTGAGCCCGTCGAAGCGCTGCGGCCACTCCCACGTGAACTTGCTGTAGCGGCTGCCGGGCTCCTTGTACGTGCAGACGCCGTCCGGCCCGTTGGCCAGCCTGACCCGGAACTCCACGCCCTTGGAGCAGTTGTTCCAGACCCACAGCTCGTCCTGGGCTCCGTCGTCGTCCAGCGTGTACGCCAGGCAGGAGGGCGCCCGGCCCGAGGCCGCGGCAGCGGCATGGGCGGGGGCGGCGACCGTCGTGGCCGCGAACCCGGCGAGGGCGAGCATGGCGATGGTGGTTGCGCGCATGTCCTGGTGCTCCCTGTCCGTTGGTAACAGGTATGTCGGTATGGGCCTGTCGGTACGGGGCCGCCGGGTCAGCAGCTCACGAGCCCGTCGAAGCGGCGCGGCCAGTTCCACCACCACTTGTCGAACCCGCTGCCGGGCCTCTTGTACTTACAGGGCATGTCCTGGCCGTTGGCCAGCTTGACCTTGTAGCTCTGCGCCCCCTTGCAGGTGTTCCAGACCCACAGTTCGTCCTTGCCGCCGTTGTCGTCGAGCTTGTAGGTGAGGCAGGACGGCGCCGCCGCCTGCGCGGGGACAGGAGAGTCGGCTATGGCGGCGGCCGCGAAGACGCCCGCGGCGATGATCGTTCTGGTGCGCATCGTTGCTCCTCCGTCGGTGTCGGTGCTGATGACAGGACGGTAGGCGGCGCCATGTTGAGATCCCGTTGAGTCCGTGTAAGCCCGCCTGCCCCGGTACATTTGCCTGGTGCGGCGCATATCCGTGGTGGGCAACTCGGGTTCGGGCAAGTCGACTCTGGCCGCCGAGTTGTCGGGGCTCCTGCGCGTTCCGTGGCTGGAGCTCGACTCGATCTTCCACATGGCCGGCTGGACACGCCGGCCTGCCGAGGAGTTCCGCGCCGACGTCGACCGGTTCACCGCGGCCGCGGGCGGATGGGTGGTGGACGGCAACTATTCCGCGGTGCGCGACCTGGTGTGGTCACGGGCCGACACCGTGGTCTGGTTCGACCTGCCGAGGCGTACGATGATGCGCCGGCTGCTGGCCAGGACGCTGCGGCGGATGGCCACCGGGGCCGAGTTGTGGAACGGCAACAAGGAGTCGTTCCGCCTGCTGCTCGACAAGGACGAGTCGATCTTCCGGCAGGCCTGGACCGCCCACGCTCGACTCCACCGGTTGTTCCGCGGGGCCGCCGCCGACCCGGCCAACGCTCATCTGACCTTCGTCAGGATCGCCTCGCCCGACGACGCCGGGCGCCTGTCACGCGCGCCCGCAGAGGATCGCTGACGGAGTCGCGGCCTCAGCGCTCAATGAGGGTGACCTCCAGGGAGTAGTGCGAGGCCCGGTAGACGTGCGAGCCGTGCTCGACGGCCCGTCCCTGGTCGTCGTACGTTGTGCGGATCATGGTGAGCAGGGGGGCGCCGCGCCGCTCGTCCAGCAGCTTCGCCTCGGACTGGCTGGCGGAGCGCGCGCCGATGCGCTGGTTGGCCACCCGCATCCGCACGCCCGCGCCGCGCAGCAGCTCGTAGAGGCCGCGGCCCTCGAGGTCGGCGGCGGTGAGCGGGGCCAGCCCGAGCGGCAGCCAGTTGTGCAACACGGCCAGCGGCTCGCCGGCCGCGAAGCGCAGGCGTTCGAGATAGAGGATCTCCGTGCCGGTCTCCACACCCAGGATGCCGGCGATGTCCTCGTCGACAGGGCGCGGCTCCAGGGCCAGCACCTGCGTGGCCGGCTCCTGGCCGGCCCTGCGCAGGTCGTCGTAGAGGCTCGTCAGCTCCACCGAGCGCTTGACCTGCCCGTGCACCACCTGCGTGCCGACGCCGCGCTTGCGTACGAGGAGGCCCTTGTCCACGAGATACTGGATCGCCTGGCGGATCGTGGGCCGCGACAGGCCGAGCTTGTCGGCCAGCAGGATCTCGTTGTCCAGCCGCGAGCCCGGCGCCAGGTCACCCCGCCGGATCGCCTCGGCGATCTGCTCGGCCACCTGGAAATAAAGCGGCACGGGGCTGGATCGATCCAGGTCGATGGCGAGATCGCGGGTCATGCTGATCAGCTTAACCGAGGTCAGAATGTCCTGACAAACGGGTCATGAAAGGGCGTGCGCGGCGCTCGGGATTGGGCATGACGGTTGCGATGACCTCGATCGGCTGAAACTGGAGACCCACATGGACGTGACCCATCTGCTGGACACCGCCACCGAGGCGGTCAGGGCCGTTGGCCCAAGGCTGCGCAAGGCCTTCAGATCCCGGCCCGGTGTGACCACCAAACGGGACTTCCACGATCCCGTGACCGAGCACGACAAGGCGGCCGAGGAGACCATCCGCGCGGTCATCGGCGCCCGTTTCCCCGGCAGCGTGATCGTGGGGGAGGAGGGCGGCACGACCGGCTCCGGCGACCTCGCCTGGTACGTCGACCCCATCGACGGCACCGCCAACTTCGCCGCCGGGCTGCCGTTCTTCTGCGTGTCCATCGCCGCCGCCGTCGGGGGCGAGCTGGTGGCGGGGGTGGTGTACGACCCGGTGCGCGAGAACGAGTTCACCGCCTCCGCCGACGGCGCCTGGTGCGACGGCACGCCCCTGCGCAGCGCCGGCGCCGCCACCGACCGCGAGGCGATGTTGCTGACGAGCTACCCCTCACCCCACGACCTGGACGCGGAGGGTGACGAGGCGCTGCGGCGCTACCGGCGTTTCCTCGAGTCCTTCGCCGCCGTGCGCAGGCCGGGCAGCGCGGCGCTGAACCTGGCGCACGTGGCCGCCGGATGGTCCGACGCCGCGTACGGCACCCGGTCCAACCCGTGGGACGTGGCGGCGGGAGCCCTGCTGGTGCGCCAGGCCGGCGGCGTCTACCTGGGAGATCCCCTGGCGCCCGGCGACTACCTGGCGCACGTGGGCGGCTTCGCCTTAGAGGACTCCGTGCTGGCCGAGGTCGCCGAAGAGCCGCGCCAAGCCGGTCAGTGAGGTGATGCGGGGGAACCCGGCGGGCGGCCGCCGCACGCCGAGCCGGTCGAGCCAGATCGAGCGCATCCCGGCCGCCGCCGGCCCCGTCACGTCGTTCTCCACGTCGTCGCCCACCAGCACGACCTCCTGCGGCGCCAGGCCGAGCGCCGCGGCGGCCCCCGTGTACGACGCGGGCGACGGCTTGAAGTGCCCGCCCAGCACCTCGCCCGTCAACACCGGGCCGACCAGCCCGCCGAGCCCGATCGCCCGGACCTTCTCCTCCTGCACCGGTTGCGCGCCGTTCGTCAGCACGCCGAGCGCGAACCCGCCCAGCTCCTTCACCGCCTCCGCCGCGTCGGGAAAGGCCGCCCAGCCGCGCCGGTAGCGGTCGGTGAAGTCGGCGTAGGCCGCGTCGAGGTCTCCAGGCTCGGGCACGGCCAGCTCCTCGCAGAGCGCGCGCAGCCGGAGCCGCCGCTGCTCCTGCACCGAGCACTCGCCGCGCTGCCACATCGCCAGGTACGGCCCCTCCAGCTCCGCCCAGAGCGCGGCCACCTCGCCCAGCCGGGGATGGCCGGGTGCGCGGGCGGACACCCAGGAGACGATGGCGGTGTCGGCGGCGCCCCGGTGGTCGAGCAGCGTGCCGTCCAGGTCGAACAGGACGCCCTTGACGCCGGTCATGCCAGGCCGCCCGTCAGCGGGCCGGGGGTCTCCTTGCGATAGTCGCCGGCGCGGTTGACGTGGTCGACCATGATACGTTCCGCGGCCGCCCCGTCGCCGGCCGCGAGCGCCGCGAGGATGCCCTCGTGCGCCTCCATCTGGGCCTTGACCTGGGCCTCGTCCAGCCAGAGCGACGCCTCGGCGGGCACGGGGAAGCTGTTGCGCACCGATCGGGCGTGCGCGCCCAGGAAGGCGGGGCCGCCGATGTCGACGATGCTGAGGTGGAAGCGCCTGCTCTGCTCGCCGAGCAGGTCGTACCTGCCGTGCTCGGCGTCCTCGGCCATCGCGGCGTGCAGCTCGCGCAGCGAGGCCAGCTGTTCCGGAGTGATCCTGGCCGCCGCCAGCCGCGCCCCCAGGCCCTCGACGACCGCGCGCAGGCCGTAGTATTCCGCGAGCGCCTCGTCGCCCAGGTCGACCACGGTCGCGCCGTGGTGCGCCTCATAGCTGATCAGCCGGTCCTTCTCCAGCCTGCGCAGGGCCTCGCGTACGGGCGTGACCGACACCCCGAGCCGTTTGGCCACCTCTCCGGCCCGCAACGCCGTGCCGCCGGGGATCCGCGCGCTGCGGATCTCGTCGAGGAGCACGCTGTAGACGTACTCGGCCTTGCTCATGGGAGGTCGTGGGGTCGGCATGCGTCAAGTGTCTCCCAGATCCAGGGCTGATCAGGCGAAAGTCTTGACCTATGACATATTTCTTATAAGTTACATTCCCATGACAAGCCTCGCCGACCTGCGGGTCATCGACGCGGCGACGCTGTTCGCCGGTCCCTCCGCCGCGATGATGCTGGGCGACTTCGGCGCCGATGTGATCAAGATCGAGCATCCCCGCCGCGGCGACCCCTCACGCGGGCACGGCGCCTCCGTGGACGGCGTGGGGCTGTGGTGGAAGACGTTGTCGCGCAACAAGCGCAACGCGGCCGTCGACCTGTCGCAGGCCGAGGGGCAGGAGATCCTGCGCCGCCTGGCCGAGCGGTCCGACGTGCTGATCGAGAACTTCCGCCCCGGCACCCTGGAGCGCTGGAACCTGGCCCCCGACGACCTCCTGCGGCTCAACCCGCGGCTGATCGTCGCGCGGATGACCGGCTTCGGGCAGTTCGGGCCGATGTCCGCGCGGCCGGGGTTCGGGACGCTGGCCGAGGCCATGAGCGGGTTCGCGGCCATGACCGGCCAGCCCGACGGTCCGCCGACGCTGCCGCCGCTGGCCCTCGCCGACGGCATCGCCGGCCTGGCCATGTCGTACGCGATCATGGTGGCGCTGCGGGCCCGCGAGCGCACCGGCCGCGGGCAGGTCATCGACCTGGCCATCATCGAGCCCATCCTCGGCCTGCTGGGGCCGCAGGTGAGCGCGTACAAGGCGCTCGGGATCGTGCCCGAGCGCACCGGCAACCGCTCCACCAGCAACGCCCCCCGCAACACCTACCGCACCCGCGACGGCCGCTGGCTGGCCATCTCCACCAGCGCGCAGCCGATCGCCGAGCGGGTGATGACCCTCGTGGGACGGCCCGACCTCGTCGAGCAGCCGTGGTTCGCCAGCGGGCACGGGCGGGTGCGGCACGTCGACGAGCTGGACGAGGCGGTCGCCTCGTGGATCGCCGCGCGGGACGCCGACGAGGTCATCGCCCGCTTCGAGGAGGTGCAGGCCGCGGTCGCGCCCATCTACGACGTCTCCGATGTCGCGAGCGACCCGCAGTACGCGGCGCTGACCACGTTCGTGGACGTGCCGGACGAGGAGCTCGGCACGGTCACCATGCAGAACGTGTTGTTCCGCATGTCGGACACGCCCGGCGAGATCCGCTGGCCGGGCCGGCCCCTGGGCAGGGACACCGACGAGGTGCTCGCGGGGCTCGGCTATCCGGACGAGCGGATCGCGGCGCTGCGCGAAGCCGGGGTGATCGCGTGAACCCGCCCGTGACCTGGCTGTACGTTCCCGGCGACCGGCCCGAGCGGTTCGGCAAGGCGGTGGCGTCCGGAGCCGACGTGGTGATCCTCGACCTCGAGGACGCGGTCGCGCCCGCCCGCAAGGACGAGGCCCGCGCCAACGCCGTCGCCTACCTGCGCTCCCGTGGGGACGGCCCGTCCGGCGCGGAGGTGCACGTCCGGGTCAACGACCTGGCGACCGGGCGCGGCCGGGCCGATCTGGAGGCGGTCGCCGAACGGGCCGACGGCATACGGCTGCCCAAGGTCGAATCGCCCGCCATGCTCGACACCGTACTCGGTGGTGGGCCCAGGAGTGGGCCCAGGAGTGGGCCCAGGAGTGGGCTCGACGGGAACGCCGGGGCGCCCGTGTACGCGCTGCTGGAGTCGGCGGCCGGGATCGTCGCCGCCCGCGAGATCGCCGCCCACCCGCGCGTCGCCGGCGTCGCGCTCGGCGAGCAGGACCTGGCCGCCGAGCTGGCCGTCACCGACGAGCACGCCATGAACCACCTCAGGCTCCAGGTCGTGCTGGCCGCCGCCGCGGCGGGACTGCCGCCGGTGCCCATGTCCGTCTACCCGAACGTCAAGGACGAGGCCGGCCTGCTGGCCTCCTGCCGGGCCGGCCGCGCGCTCGGCCTGTTCGGCAGAACCGCGATCCACCCCCGCCAGATCCCCGTGATCGGGCAGGCCTTCCGCCCGGACGACGAGGAGGTGGCCAGAGCCGCCGAGATCGTCGAGGCCGCCGAGCGGGCCGAGCGGACCGACACGGGGGCGATCGCGCTGCCCGACGGCCGTTTCGTGGACGCCCCGATCGTCGCCAGGGCCCGCCGCACCGTGGCCCTGGCCCGCAGGCTCGCCGACCCGCCGTCCACGGACGGCTGACCCCGGACCCTCGTCCGCGGTCCGCCGTCCGGAACGTGTGGAACCGTCCCCCTACCCCCCACTGGAGGAATCCCGCCGTGACTCCTCCGCTCCCTGAAGGGAGCGGCTTCTCGCCCCGCTTGCGCGGGAGACGACGGCCAAGCCCTGACCGATGCCCGAAAGCACAAGCTCAATTTGATCCGGAGGTGGCGACAATGGCTGAGGCTCTGCCACTGCACGCCCGGGCCTTGGCGGCCCTCCCGCTCCCGATTCCCGCCTCGCCTGAAGGCGACGCCCTCAGGAGGCTCTGATGGGAATCGCCGTATGGGCGCTCGTCGCCTACATCGCCATCATCGTCGTCTGGAACGGCGTGCTGAAACGCGGCATCGGTGAGGCGATGCTCCTCGGGTTCGTCGCCATCTGCCTGTTCGGCGGCACCGAGTTCTTCGGCCTGGCCTGGGCGGGCATCACCGAAGCGCTGGCCGAGGAGGTCGTCTTCGCCGCGCTGGCGTTCGTGTTCATGGGTTACCTGCTCACCAGACTGGGGCTCATCCAGGAGCAGGTCACCGTGCTGAACTCCGTCTTCGGCCGGCTGCGCGGCGGCGCCGGATACGTCTCCACCTCGGCGGCGGCCCTGCTCGGCGGGCCGTCGGGCTCGGGGTCCGGCATCGCCGCGTCCGTGGGGTCGGTGACCATCCCGTGGATGACCAGGTCGGGCTGGCGGCCCGACCTGGCGGCCTCGCTGGTCGCGGGCAACGCCGGGCTCGGCATCTCGATCCCGCCGAGCTCGTCGATCTTCCTGCTGCTCGGCTCCGCCGCCGTGGCGCCCGTGCTGACCGCCGACCAGCTGTTCGTGCCCGCGCTGGTGGGCGGGTTGTGGACGGTGGCGTACCGGTTCGTGCTGGTGTTCCTCTGGGTGCGGCGGCACAACATCGCCGCCACCGACGCGGCCGACATCGTCCCGCTGCGTGCCGCGCTGCGGGCCGGATGGACGTCGCTGCTGGTGTACGCGGGCATCGTCATCCCGGTGCTGATGACCCTGGACTTCGGCGTGAAGCTGATGGAGTCGCAGGTGGGGGAGGCGGCCGACGACGTCAGCATCGTGGTGTGGATCCCCGTGCTGACGGTGCTGGTCACCCTCGCGGTGGCGTGGAAGCGGCTGCCGCGCACCGTCCGCGCCTGGAGCGAGCTGCTCGCCGACATGGGTCCCAGGTACGCGGTCATCGGCGCGACGCTGTTCTTCGCCTTCGCGGCCGCCGCCACCCTGGGCGAGCTGGGCCTGGTCGAGCAGCTGACCGCGATCATGCAGGCGCTCGACGCCCCCGCCGTGGTCATCGCCACCCTGGTCGGCCTGCTGATCGTGGTCGTCGCCGCGCCGCTGACCTCCACCGCGACGATCGCCGCGGTCGGCGGGGTGGCCTTCAGCGCGCTGACCGCGGCCGGGATGGACCCCGCGGCCGCGGCCACCGCCGTCATGATCTTCGCCTCGACGGAGGGGGCGTCCCCGCCGGGCGCGGCCCCCATCTACATCGCCTGCGGCATCGCCCAGGTGGACCCGGCCAGGACGTTCGTCCGGCTGATCGTCTGGTTCGTCATCCCGACCCTGGTCATCGGCGTGCTGGTGGCGACCGGCGCGCTGCCGATCTGAGAGGAAGTCACATCGTGAACGCCGTCAAGACCGTGACCATGGTCCTGTTCAAGATCGGACTGGTGCTGTTCCTCGCCCTCGGGGTCGTCGTCGTGCTCACCCAGGCGGTCGGCCTCGCCGCCGGAAGTCCTGGCCTGGTCTCCGGCGTGGTGTCCGCGCTGGGCCTGGCGATGACCGTGGCGGCGGGGGCGACCGGTCTGCTCGCCTTCGTGATGGCCTACGTCTTCGGCTGGAAGCCCGGCGAGGACTAGGCGGGACTAGCCCGGGCTCCAGCGGGCCGAGAGCTCCTCGTCCTCGGGTGGCGGGCCGGGCAGCTCACGGTGGCCGGGCGGCACCCTCAGCGCGTCCGTCGCCAGTGCGAGGAAGCGGTGGCGCAGCTGCGCGGTGCGCTTCTCGTCACCCAGCCTGATCGAGGCGATCTGCTCCAGCAGCAGCGCGATGTCGGCGACCGTCACGTCGGGCCGCAGCGCGCCCGCCTCGACCGTGCGGCGATGGATCTCCGTGGCCAGGGCGCCGGACCTGGCGGCGTCGTGGTGGAGCTCCTCCGTCGGGTGGAAGGTGCCGGCCAGCTTGATCGTCAGCGAGTTGGTGTCGGCGTCGACGATGCCGCGCAGGTAGCCGGCGAAAGCCTCCCACGCGTCGCCCTCCTCGGCCAGCGCCCGCTCGGTGACCTCGATGTAGAGCTTCAGCCCGTCGCCGCAGAGCTTCTGCAGCAGGGCCTCCTTGCTGGGATAACGGCGGTAGAGTGCGCTGATCCCGACGCCCGCCTTCTCGGCCACGGCCGCTATGGGGGCGCCGGGGTCGGCGGTGAACACCGCCCTGGCGGCCTGGAGGATCAGCTCGTCGTTGCGTGCGGCCTGGGCCTTGCGGCCGCTCATGGGTGCGCTGGTCATACTGCCATCATACGGGAACGTACGGTTCCGTTCTATTCCCTTGCACTGGAGTGTTACGGCAGGGCGGTCCGCGCGGGACGGTGGACCGGTGAGGTGCCCTACCGCTCCGGCACGACACCCGTCACGGCGCACCTCTTCCCCGGCGCGGCCGGCGCGCCGCTCCTCGTCGTCTGCGGCGGCGTGGACACCTGGAAGGTCGAGCTGCACCGCACCGCGGCGGCGGCGGGCTCCGGCGTGACCGTGGCCGTGCTCGACATGCCGGGCACGGGGGAGTCGCGGGTGCCCCTGGCCGCCGACGCCGACACCATCCTGGCGGCCGCCGTCCAGCGGATCGCCGAGCACACCGGAGCCCGCCGCACCGCGTTCCTCGGCATCAGCTTCGGCGGGCACTGGGCCGCCAAGCTCGCGCTCACCGGCCGGGTGGACGCCGCCGCCGGCATCGGCGGGCCGGTCGGAGCCGCCGATCACGCCCCCGACCTCACCACCCTGCCCGGCGCGATGCCCGGCATCGTGGCCCACGCCCTCGGCCTGCCGGCCCTGCCCGGTCCCGAAGACGCCGCCCGCTTCGCCGCCGCGTTCTCGCTGCGCCGCCAGGGGCTGCTCGACGCCGCGCTCCACGTGCCGCTGCTGGCCGCCAACGGCACGTCCGACCCGTACGTTCCGGTGGAGGACACCGCGGTGTTCGGCTGCGACCCGAACGCGACCGTGTGGCTCGTCCGCGACGCGGCGCACTGCGCCTCCGAACACCTCGCCACGCTGATGCCCGCGGTGCTGGCCTGGCTCCGCCACCGCCTCGGCGGCGACGAGGAGAGCGCGGGACGCCTGGAACGGGCCCGCCGCTCCCTCACGCCGCTCCTCGCCTGATCCCTTCTTCCCCGTAGACGGGGAGACGTGCCTGACACCGGGCGACGCGGTCGAGGAAGGTCTCGAGGGCCGACGTGGCCCGGCGTAGGACGTCCCCCGCAAGCGGGAGATGATCGCCGCATTAGTCCGCATGTCTATACATAGAGTTGACATTGAGGTAGAACCATGGCTAGCCCGTTGGTCTTGGAGGTGTCCTGTGAGACGTACCCCGATCGTGCTGGCCCTGGTGGGCGCGCTTGCCATGACAGGTTGCTCCTCGGGAGGGGAGAGCGCGCAGAGCGCCCCGCCCGCCTCGTCCGCCGGCGCGGCCGGGGGTGGTGACGCGAGTTTCGCGGTCATCACCCACGGAGCGCCAGGCGACTCCTTCTGGGACGTGGTCAAGAACGGCGCGGAGGCCGCGGGCGAGCAGTACGGCGTGCAGGTGACCTACCAGGGCGACGGCGATCCCGCCAGACAGTCGCAGCTCATCGACCAGGCCGTCTCCGGGAAGGTGGACGGCATCGTGGTCTCCATGGCCAACCCCGACGCGCTGAAGGAGGCCGTCGGCAAGGCGGTCGCGGCGAAGATCCCGGTGGTGACGATCAACTCGGGCGCCGAGTCGTCCAAGGCGTTCGGCGCCCTCACCCACGTCGGCCAGTCGGAGGACGTCGCCGGGCGCGGCGCGGGTGAGCAGCTCAAGGCGGCCGGCGTCACCAAGCTGGTCTGCGTCGTCCACGAGGCCGGCAACGTGGGCCTCGACCAGCGCTGCAAGGGCGCGGAGGAGACGCTGGGCGGCACGGTCGAGCGGCTGCAGGTGGACATCAGCAACCTGGCCGACGTGACGTCCAAGATCACCGCGAAACTCCAGTCGGACCAGCAGGTCAACGGCGTGCTGGCGCTCAACCCGGCCATCGCGGTCGCCGCCAGGGACGCGATCGCCGACTCCGGCTCGCAGGCCAAGCTGGCCACGTTCGACCTGTCGGCCGACGTGGTCGACGCGATCAAGGCGGACGAGATCCTGTTCGCCGTGGACCAGCAGCAGTACCTGCAGGGCTACCTGCCGATCACGTTCCTGAACCTGTACAAGACCAACCTCAACACCGTGGGCGGCGGCCTGCCGGTCAACACCGGGCCGGGCTTCGTCACCAAGGACAACGCCGAGCAGGTGTCCAAGCTGGCCGAGGCGGGCTCCCGATGACGCCGTCCGCCGGGGAGGCCGCATGACGGGCGCGCAGGCCCGGGCCGACGACCGGATGGTGAACGCCGGAGCGGTCCGGCGGCTGCTGATCAGGCCCGAGCTGGGCGCGGTGGTCGGCCTGGTCGTGGTGTTCGTGTTCTTCGCCTCCCAGTCGCCGGTGTTCCGGTCGCCGGACGGCATCGCCAACTGGCTCGACCCGGCCGCCACGCTCGGCATCATGGCGGTCGCGGTGGCGCTGCTGATGATCGGCGGCGAGTTCGACCTGTCGGCCGGCGTGCTGACCGGCACCAGCGGGCTGATCCTGGTCACGCTGGCCACCCGGTTCGGCCTCAACGTGTGGGTGGCCATGCTCGTCGGCCTCGTCGTGGCGCTGGCCGTCGGGTTCGCCAACGGCCTGATCGTCACCAGGACGCGGCTGCCCAGCTTCATCGTCACCCTGGGCACGTTCCTCATGCTGCAGGGGATCAACCTCGGCGTCACCAAGGCCATCACCGGGACCGTTCAGGTCAGCGGGCTGCGCCGGGCCGAGGGGTTCGAGGGCGCCAACGCGATCTTCGCGGGCACGATCGAGATCGGCGGCACCTCGTTCCGGGTGGCGATCCTGTGGTGGATCCTGGTGACCGCGGTGGCCACCTGGGTGCTCATGCGCTCCAGGGCCGGCAACTGGATCTTCGCGGTGGGCGGCAACGAGCAGGCCGCCCGCGCCGTGGGCGTGCCGGCCGCGCGGACGAAGATCGCGTTGTTCATGACCACGGCGTTCGCGGCCTGGCTGGTGGGCTCGATCATGGCGCTGCGCTACACGTCCGTGCAGGCCAACATCGGGATCGGGCAGGAGTTCATCTACATCATCGCGGCCGTGATCGGCGGCTGCCTGCTCACGGGCGGCTACGGCTCCGCCGTCGGGGCCGCCATCGGCGCGGTCATCTTCGGCATGGCCGACAAGGGCATCGTGTTCCTGGGCTGGGACGCCGACTGGTTCAAGTTCTTCCTCGGCGCGATGCTGCTGCTGGCGACGCTGGCCAACCGCCTGGTCCGGCGGTACGCCGAGGAGGTGCGGCATTGATTCTCGAGACCCGCGGCATCGGCAAGACGTTCGGCTCCGTGCTGGCGTTGCGCGACGTGTCGATGAGCGTGACGGCCGGCCAGGTCACCTGCGTGCTCGGCGACAACGGCGCGGGCAAGTCGACGCTCATCAAGATCCTCGCCGGGGTGCACCGGCATGACACGGGCACGCTGCTCGTCGACGGCGCGGAGGTGAGCTTCGCCAGCCCGCGCGAGGCGCTCGACCGCGGCATCGCCACCGTCTACCAGGATCTGGCGATGATCCCGCTCATGTCGGTGTGGCGGAACTTCTTCCTCGGCTCCGAACCGCGCAAGGGCCTGGCCTTCGACGTGGCCAAGGCCCGGCGGGTGGCCCGCGACGAACTCCGGGCCATGGGCATCGACATCCGCGACGTGGACCAGCCGGTCGGCACGCTGTCCGGGGGTGAGCGGCAGTCGGTGGCCATCGCCAGGGCCGTGTACTTCGGCGCCCGCGTCCTCATCCTCGACGAGCCCACCTCGGCGCTGGGGGTCAAGCAGGCGGGCGTGGTGTTGCGCTACATCGCCAGGGCCCGCGACCGAGGGCTCGGCGTGGTCTTCATCACCCACAACCCGCACCACGCATACCCGGTGGGGGACCGGTTCCTGCTGCTCAACCGGGGCACGAGTCTCGGCGAGTACGGCAAGGGCGAGATCACCACGCAGGAGCTGACCGCGCTCATGTCCGGCGGGGCGGAGCTGGAGGAACTGGCGCACGAGCTGGAACGGGAGTGAATTTGGGCGAGATTTGACCGATTCTGGCGATCCCCTGGGCGGATGGACGGGGCAAAGACCCCATAGGTACGCCTAGTGCCATCGGGGGATCATTTGATCTACAACGTAAAGGCGCCCGGCATCGTACGGTGGCGCTCGCTCCTGTACGGCCCCTTATTACCCGCCCGCGACGGCCGCCCGTGTCCTGAAGGCACGGGCGGCCGCGCGTGTGCAGTCCATCGCCGCCCTGTCCAACCTGCGCACCCAGCACGCCCGGGGCGAGTGGCGCGCCGCGTCCTCGACCTCAGCTCCTTCGCGCTGCGGCTGACGCTGGAGGAAGGGCGGCGGCTGCGCGCGGACCTGGGCGAGGTCGTCGCGCGCTACCGGCGCGAGGTGCCCGGCGTGGCCGCGCCCGAGGGCGCGGTGCGCGTCTCGCTGATCACTCAGGTTCTGCCCGAGCTGCCGTTGCCGCGCGGCATGGGACACCGCGCGCCGGCGCAGGGGGAGAAGGAGGGGTACTGGCGGCGGTTCGGCCAGGGCTTCACGTTCCTGCGCGGCGAGCCGCTGCTGCTCGCCGTGGCCGTCATGGCGGGTGTCGCGTTCCTGGCGGCCGGGCCGCCGATGCCGCTCTGGGCGATCGTGACGGTGTTGGCGATCGACGGGGAACCCCGTTCTGGGAGCGATCTCGTACGAACGGGTGCCGCGGCCCCTGCTCGGCCGGGTGAACGCCCTGCAGACGTAGCTGGTTTGGGCGGGCATCCCCCTGGGCGGCCTGCTGGGCGGGGTCGCGGTGGCGGCGGCCGGGCCGGCGCCGGTGTCGCTGGCCTGCGGGTCCGCCTGCGGCCTCACCACCAGCCTGACGGGGCTGCGGCCCGAATGGCGGGAGATGGACCGGCGGCGCGGTCACGGGCCACCTGCCGTACCGGTGACGGGGGAGCGCCGGGGCACGGTGCCCTAGCTCGCGGGGCCGCGGCGGGAAGGCAATACGCTGTCGGATGTGCCTGCGCCGTACCTGACCATCACCACCACCGTCGAGCACGAGACGGAGGCGCGGCGCTCGCGTTTCATCTGCGCGCTGGCGCCGGCGCGCACGGTCGGGGACGCGGCGGCCTTCATCGGCGAGCGCAGGCAGCGGCATCCGTCCGCCACCCACACCTGCACGGCCTACGTCATCGGCGAGCGCGTCCGGAAGGGCGACGACGACGGCGAGCCGGGCGGCACCGCGGGCACGCCCATGGTGCAGGCGCTGGTGGGCAGGGGGTTCAGCGACGTGGTGGCGGTGGTGACACGCTATTTCGGCGGCACCCTGCTGGGCGCGGGCGGGCTGGTGCGGGCCTACGGTTCGGCGGTGACCGAGACCCTCGACCGGGTCGAGCCGGTGCGGATGGTGCCGGCCAAGCTGGTGCGCGTGGCGGTCGCGCACGACCAGGCCGGCCGGGTGGAGAACGACCTGCGCGCCTCCCGCCACACGGTGCGGGACGTGACGTACGCGGGCGAGGTCCGCTTCGCCGTCGCGGTGGGGGCCGACGAGGTGGCGGCGTTCACCGGCTGGGTGGCCGGGCTGACGGCCGGCCGGGCCCGCGTTTCGCTGGAGGAGGACCTCCACGTCCCGGAGTGATCAGCTCTCCAGCGCGTCGGGGGAGGATCTTCGCGTCCCGGAGTGGTCAGCCCTCCAGTGCGTACTGCATGACGCGGAACTTCGCCTGGGCCTCGGCCAGCTCGGCGGCCGGGTCGGAGTCGCCCATGATGCCGCCGCCGGCGAACAACCGCGCCCGCCGCCCCTGCACCAGCCCCGAGCGCAGCGCGATGCCCCACTCGCCGTCGCCGTTGGCGTCGATCCATCCGACGGGGCCGGCGTAGCCCGCGCGGTCCATGCCCTCGAGCTCGCGGATGACCTCGATGGCGGTGCCGGTGGGAGTGCCTCCGACGGCCGCCGTCGGGTGCATGGCCGCGACCACGTCGAGCACCGACGCCCCGTCGGCCAGCCGGCCGGTGACGTGGCTGGCCAGGTGCTGGACGTTGGGCAACATCAGCAGCTCGGGCTCGTCGGGCGTCATCAGCGCGGAGCAGAGCGGCGCCAGCGTGTCGCGTACGGAGGCGATCGCGCACTCGTGCTCGTGGCGGTCCTTCGTCGAGGCGAACAGCGCGGCGCCCCTGGCGAGGTCGTCGGCGGTGCCGGTGCCGCGCGGGGTCGTGCCGGCCAGCACGAGCGACTCGATCTCCTGGCCCGTGCGCCGGATGAGCAGCTCGGGCGTGGCCCCCACCAGCCCCGCCACCGAGAACGTGTAGCACTCGGGGTAACGCCGTGCCAGCCGGGTGAGCAGCAGCCGCACGTCGATGGGCTGTTCGGCGGTGGCGAGCAGGTCGCGGGCCAGCACCACCTTCTCCAGCTCGCCGTCGCGGATGCGCCGCGCGGCGCGGGCGACGACGTGCTCCCACTCGGGGGCGCTCAGGCTGCCGTCGCCGTAGCTGATGCGGCCAGGCTCGCGTACGGGGGAGAACGTCTGCAGCGGCGCCTCGCCGATCGTGGTGAGCCAGGCGTGCCCGCCGCGCCGGCCGAGCACGGCCCGGGGCACGACCAGGACGGAGCCGCGGGCGTCCTCGTCGAAGGTGAAGCTGCCGAAGGCGACGGGGCCCGAGGCGGGAGCGTGTACGGAGTCGTCGACGTGGGCGTCGCCGAGGACGGTGGCCAGCCACTGGCGGGCCCAGGCGAACCGGCCGGGGCCTGGGGGCACGGCGACCCGGGCGGCCTCACCCCAGCCGACCAGGCCCTCGCCGTTTCTGACCCAGGCGTAAGGTGTCGTCCTGGGCAGGGAAGCCAGCAGGTCACCGGGGTCGCCGACAGGGGTGGTGCGAACCGGTAGCGGGCGGGTTGTTCCGAGCGCGACACTCACCCGAGACACTCTATGCGGGAACTGAACATGTTCGACTCGGACCCCCGTGAATGTGAGGTTACGGACATCGAACCCGGATATACCCGCACGCGCAGGGGCATCGGCCACACCCCGACCACCTGCGGACCTGTCAAGCGGCGATATGAAGTCGGTCCTGAAATGGCAGACCTTGCCCTGACGTCATAGGACCCCCGTGATCGGCTCCCTACCTTGGGGCCATGATCGCTCGTCTGGGCTCCGCCTCCCTTGCCGCCGTGCTCGTCCTCTCCGGCTCCGGCGCGGGCACCGCGCGCGCCGGAGCCGCCGTCCAGCCCGTGCCCGAGATCATGGCCGCGCTCGGCGACTCGATCTCCACCGGGTTCAACGCCTGCGGCTGGTACGTCTCCTGCGCCTCACGCTCCTGGTCGTCGGGCGACCACCGCGAGGTGTCCAGCCACTACCTGCGCCTGTCGCACTTGTCGGGAACGATCCACAAGCACAACCTCAACTTCGCCGCCCCCGGGTCGACCAGCGCCGACCTCCTCGGGCAGGTGAAGAAGGCGGTGGCGGCCAAGGCCGACTACGTGACGATCCTCATCGGCGCCCAGGACGCCTGCGTGCGCACCGAGCAGGAGATGACCTCCGTGTCGACCTACCGGGCCCGGCTGGACCGGGCGCTGCGGGAACTGCGGGCAGGGATGCCCGGCGCGAGGGTGTTCCTCGCCAGCATCCCCGACCTGCGGCGGTTGTGGCGCGTGGGCAAGGACCACCCGCTCGCCCGATCGTTCTGGACGCTGGGCCGCATCTGCCAGACCATGCTGGCCAGGCCCAGGTCGGTCAAGCGGGCCGACAAGGAGCGCAGGTCCAGGGTGCGGGAGCGGGTGATGGCCTACAACAACGAGGCGGCAAGGGCGTGCGCCGCGTACGGGCCCGCCTGCCGCACCGACGGCGGCGCGGTGTTCTCCTTCCCCTTCACCCTCGACCACGTCAGCAGGTGGGACTACTTCCACCCCAGCACGGCCGGGCAGCGGGTGCTGGCCGAGCAGACGTTCGAGCACGGTTTCGACTGGCTCGACCCGCGGTAGCCGTCATCGGCACTGGGCGAGCATGGCCTTCTTGTCGGCGCGGGTGACGGGCACGTCGTACTTGAGTGCGACCTGCGCGAAGCGGGTGACGTAGGCACAGCGGATGACCCGGCGCGGCGGCAGCCAGCGTGACGGGCCCGAGGCGTCCTTGTCCTCGTTGGTGTCGCCGTCCACGGGCAACAGGTTGAGCGGGTCGTTGGCGAAGTCGAGCCGCTTGGACATCGACCAGCGCGGCGCGCCCATCCGCCAGCCGTAGTTGAGCGGCACCACGTGGTCGACCTGCACCTCGTCGGCGCGGGACTTACGCCAGTGGATGATCCGGCCGGTGTAGGGGTCGGTCAGCTTCATGGAGACGACCTCGCAACTGGAGCCCGCCCGGTAGGTGACGTCGCGGCCGTCGCGGGCCAAGAGGTCGTCACGGGTGCGGCAGCCGTTGCGCGCGTACGGCACTCCGGCGGCGTCGTCGGCCCAGTTGCCGCCGTACCTGGTTCGCCGGTATCCAGTGTGGGGGCCGACCCGTGCGACGCGCAGGCGTCGGATGAGGGTGCGCGCGTCGGCCTTGTCGGCATCGGAGATGATGGGTGCCAGGCCGGGCAGCGTCCCGCTGACGTTGCCCAGGGGGCCGGCCGCGGTGGCCGGCGAGGTCTTGGCACTGTTGATGAGAGAAACGACGATGACGGCTCCTGCGAGGAAGGCGATCGCGTCCTTCGTGCTCAACCGGTCCTCCGTGCGGTTCCCCAGGCTGTCTAGAGAGGTTCCCGGCATCCGGTGTGCCGACACGGGGAGTGTTTCGTGACTGATCGCCCGATCGATCCGGATGTCGATCTCCACGTTCCCGCGCAGCGCGCCGAGGTGAGCGGCGGGGTGCTCGCGGTGATCGCGGTCGGCGGTGCGCTGGGGGCTCTGGCGCGGTACGGCGTGCAGACCGTCATGCCCGCCGGTCCGGCGGACTTCCCGTGGGCGACGTTCTGGGTCAACGTGCCGGGATGCCTGCTGATCGGGGTGCTCATGGTGGTGATCACCGAGGTGCGGCGGGCCCACCGGCTCGTGCGGCCGTTCCTGGGAGTGGGGGTGCTGGGCGGCTACACGACGTTCTCGACGTACACGGACGGCGTGCGGCAGGCGGTGGAGGCGGGCGCGCCGGTGACGGGGCTGGTCTACCTGGTGGGCACCCCGCTGGCGGCGCTGGCGGCGGTGGTCGTGGGCATGTGGCTGACCAGGCGGATCGCCGGTGTCACGCGGGCGTGGGCGAAATGACGGCGGCGATCGCCAGGCGGGTGTGGGCGAAATGACGGCGGCGGTTACCAGGCGGGCGATGACGGCGCACGCGCGGCGAGGGGCCGGTGGGGGATGACGGTGCTGCTGATCGTGCTGGGGGCGGCGGCAGGGGCGCCGCTGCGGTACCTGATGGACCGGGCGGTGCAGGCACGCCACGACACGGTCTTCCCGTGGGGGACGTTGACGGTCAACGTGGCCGGGTCGGCGCTGCTGGGGTTCCTGGCCGCGCTGCCCGCGGGCGACGGGGTGATGGCGCTGGCGGGCACGGGGTTCTGCGGGGCGCTGACGACGTACTCCACCTTCGGGTACGAGACGGTCCGGCTGGTGGAGGAGGGCGCGCGCTTCCACGCGGTGACCAACGCGCTGGCCAGCGTGCTGGCCGGGCTGGGGGCGGCCTACTGCGGCGTGGCGCTGGCGCAGGCCGTGGCCTGAGCGGAATCCGCCGGGAACACGAACCGGAAGCTGCGGCGTTAGCGTGTAATCCTGTAAGCAAAGGAGTGCACGATGGCGGATCCCCTTGACGCCTATTCGCGCGTCGTCTCCTCTGTGGCATCCGGGTTACTCCCGACAGTGGCCGGTGTGCGGGCCGGCAGGGGCAGCGGTTCCGCGGTGGTGTTCACCGCCGACGGGTTCCTGCTGACCAACGCCCACGTGGTCGGCTCCTCCCGGTCCGGCACCGTCGCGTTCGCCGACGGCACGTCGGGGGACTTCACGGTCGTCGGCCGTGACCCGCTGTCCGACCTCGCGGTGATCAGGGCGCGGACGGCCACGCCCGAGCCCGCCGAGCTGGGCGACTCCGACGAGCTCGTGGTCGGGCAACTCGTGGTGGCCGTCGGCAACCCCCTGGGCCTTGCCGGGTCGGTGACCGCCGGGGTCGTGTCCGGGCTCGGCCGCTCACTGCCCGCACGGAGCGGCTCCGCGTCGCGATTGATCGAGGACGTGATCCAGACCGATGCCGCGCTCAACCCCGGCAACTCCGGTGGCGCGCTGGCCGACTCGCGGGCGCGGGTGGTCGGGATCAACACGGCGGTGGCCGGCGTCGGCGTGGGGCTGGCCGTGCCGATGAACGCCACAACCCGCTCCATCATCGCCGCGCTGATCAGGGACGGCCGGGTCAGGAGGGCATTCCTGGGGCTGGTGACCTCGCCCGCGCCGCTGCCCGAGCACCTGCGGCGGCGCACCGGGCGGTCCGGCGCGCTGCGCGTCGTCGAGGTGGTGCCGGGCTCACCTGCCCACCGGGCTGGGCTGCGCGCCGGCGACCTGGTGCTGAGCGCGGGACAGAGCCCGGTGGCCGACGCGCAGAGCCTGCAGCGGCTGATGTTCGCCGACGCGATCGGAAGGCCGTTGCCGATCACCGTCCACCGCAACGGCGCGCTCGTGGACGTCATCGCCGAGCCGGTGGAGCTCACGGGCTCTGGAGTTTGACCTCTACCGGCGCCAGGACCAGCCGGGCGTTCACCGGCTCCGCCTCGTCCCCGGCCACGACGGCGGTCTCCGTGTCGTGCCGCGGTTCCGGCGGCGGGTCATGGGCGGTGTTCGTGTCGTGCCGCGGTTCCCGCGGCGCATGCTGGGCGGCGTTCGTGGCCGCTCGGCGCCGGCGTGCGCTGCCGGCGCGGCGGGTCAGCAGGTCGGCCAGCAGCTTGTCCCACTTCTGGCCGATGACGTCGGGGTCGTAGCCGCGGGCCGTCTCCAGCGCACGCGCGGCCAGGTCCCGGCGCAGCCCCTCGTCCTCGATGACGCGGATGATCGAGGACGCCAGGTTGGCGTTGGTACGCGGCTTGACCAGCAGCCCGTCCGCCTCGTGGGTGATCATCTCCTTGGGGCCGTGCGGGCTGTTGAAGCTCACGATGGACAGCCCCTTGGCCATCGCCTCCAGGATGGTCATCGGGAAGCCCTCGTGGCGGGAGCTGAGCACGTAGATCGACGCCTTCTCCAGCGCCGCCCCCACGTCGGAGGTGGGCCCCGGCAGCTCCACCGTGTCCTGCAGGCCCAGCTCCACGACCTGCTGGGCCAGGCTCTCCTCCTGCGGCCCGGCGCCGTAGATGCGCAGTTTCCAGTCGGGATGGGCCGCCGAGACGGTCTGCCAGGCGGTGATGAGCCTGTGGAAGCCCTTGATGCGGGTCATCCTGCCGACCGCCACGGCCACCTTGGCGTCCAGCTTGGCCGGCTCGCCCGTCATCGGCGGCACGGCGTTGGGGATGCGGACCAGCTTGCGCGGCTGCTTCGGCAACATCTCCCGGTAGTCGCGCAGGTCGGCCTTGGTAAGGGTGACCAGAGCGTCGAGGCGGCGGTACCGCCACTTGATCAGCTCCTGGACCGGCTCGGCCTGGGTGCGCAGAGCCACGTGCTCCTGCCCGATGGTGATGACACCGGGCCTGGCTAACTGGGCCACCACGAGGTTGAGCCCTGGTCGGGTGCCCATCAGCACGCCGGTGCCGAGCGAGCGGATGTAACGGGTGAGCGCGAGGTCGGTCCACAGGGAGAACCGGTGGTAGGCCGTCTCTCCCTTGGGGATGAGCTTGCTCGGCAGTTTCGACAACATCGCGCGCAACGGGTCGAGGCCGGGCTTGAGCCGGTCGTCCAGGTAGCGGAACTTCACGCGCGGATCAGTGGGGAAGAACGGGTGCTCGGCCTCCTTCAGGATGCTCACGATCTCGACGTCGTGCTCCTTGGCGAGGTAGCTCGCCAGGTTGAACACCGTCCTGATGGTGCCGCCCATCCCGTTGGCGTGCAGCAACAGGATGCGGATCTGCCGCGTCGTGGGTGGCGGGGCCTTCCTGCCCCGTCGCCGGTCGTACCCCCGATACAGCCTGACCACGGCCGACTTACCCTTGCGAGCCAGTGCGCGCACCTGACGTAATCCCCTCTGGGCCGGAACAACTCTGAACACATATGGCCGGTGGCGCGGGCATCCGCCCTGCCACCGGCCTTTCATCTCTCGGCGGAGTGCACGTTGTTCATCCCCTGTGCGCTTTCCCCACCTATGATCGTTAGACGCCATATATATGGCTAAGGTTGCACGCGAGGGTTATGCCGGATGATCTCCCAGGTCGGACGCCGATCACGCTTCCCCGGATACGCTCGCCCGCGTCGGCCCCCGGCCCGTGCCCCGGCCCCGCTGTCCCGGCCCTGCGGCTTCCGATCGACGGGACAGCCGAGGCGCGGCTCCCTCGGCTGTCCGGTCATGGTGTCCGGCCTGGCGGGCGGGTGCCCCTGGCCGCCCGCCGTCCGGCCAGGGTCACCCCTCGTCCGGAGCCTTCCTGGTCTCCTTCTTCGTCTCCTTTGCCTGCCTGCTCGTCTTGATGGCCTGCTTCTTCGACTTGCCGGTCTTGGCCGCGGGTTTCTTCTTCGTGTCAGCCATGGGAATCCCCCCGTGTACGGACGTGGTGCACCCCTATTGGTGCACCACGTGCGTTACTACCCAACTAGCGAAGAAATCCGACATACCGCCTATCGGGCGGGACGGTCGCCCGACGGCTCCGACCACCACACGCCCTCGCCGTGCGTCAGGCCCGGTAGCCGCTGCTCGGCCTCGTGCACCGCGGCCGCCGGGATCTCACCCGTCAGCACCCAGGTGTCGTCCTGCCTGCGGGTGTCGCGCAGGACGCCGCCCAGCACCGCCAGCTTCGCCGTGACCGCGCCGAACGACTCCAGCGGCACCTCCACCTCGAAGCGGTGGCACGGCTCGTACACCGTGGTGCCCGCCCGGCGCAGCGCCTCCGACAACACGATCGGGGTGCGGCCGCGGAAGTCGGCCGCGACCGTCGTCGGCGCGTCGTAGCCGGTCCTGGTGAGCGCGACCGTGACGTCGGTGACCGGCCAGCCGTGCGGGCCCGCGCGCAACGTCAGGCGCACGCTCTCCTCGATGGCCCGATGGAACGCCGCCGGCAGCGATCCCAGATCCACCTCCATGAGGTAAGCCACGCCTGAGCCGGGGGCGGCCGGCTCGACGCGGAGGCCGACCGTGGCCATGAACGCGTTGGGGCCGTGGCGCAGCATCTCCTCGACCGCCTCGGCGGTGCCCGCGGGACGTTCGAAGTAGACGGGGCGGCTCGGCTCGAAGTCGGCCTCGACCCCGAAATCCCTGGCCAACGTCTCGCCGATGACCTCCTTCTGCACCTCCCCGTACAGCAGGACGGAGGTGTCGCCGCCGGCCAGCGTACGGGTGGCGATCAGCGGGTCCTGCTCGGCCAGCGCGAGCAGAGCGGCGTGCAGGCGCGACTCCTGGCCCGGGACGCGGGCGCGTACGACGGTCTCCAGACCGGGCGGCGTGAAGTGGGTTTGCCCGGCCGGGCCCGGCGCGCCCAGGTGGTCGCCGACGCGGATTTCCGGTACGCCCCGCACCTTGACGATGTCGCCGGCCACCGCCTGTCGCTCTCCCGGCGCGCCGATGACGGTGAGCGCGGTCAGGCGGCCGGCGTACTCGTGCCGGCCGCGGTGGAAGGTCAGCTGTTCGCGGGTGCGCAGGACGCCCGCGCGCATCCGCAGGTAGGCCACCTTCTCGCCGGACGGGCCCCGCTCGATCGCGAACACGCTCGCCCGCACCCCCCGGCGCGCGCCGCCGTGGGCCGACCGGCGGGTGGCGGGCAGCAGGCCGATGCCGTCGAGCAGGTCACCGATGCCCTGCCCGGTCAGCGCGGAGCCGAACACCACCGGATGGGCCGCCCCGTCGGCGCACTGCCGCGCCAGCGCCGCGCGTACCTGCTGGACGTCGGGCGCTTTGCCGTCCACGAGAAGTTCGAGCAGTCCGTCGTCCCGCTCGGCCAGCACCTCGGCCGCCTCCTCCATGGAGGCGACGGGCTGCGTCGTGGCGGCCGGGCCGCCGAGGCCGCGCACCGTGTTGAGCGCGACGCAGTGCGGCGAGAGCCGCCGCCGGATGTCGGCCAGCAGGTCCCGTTCTCTCGCGCCGGACCGGTCGATCTTGTTCATGAAGATCAACGTGGGCAGGCGCAGCCTGCGCAGGGACTTCATCAGGACCCGGGTGTGCGGCTGGACGCCCTCGACGGCCGACAACACCAGCACGGCGCCGTCGAGCACGCCGAGAGCCCGCTCGACCTCGGCCACGAAGTCGGCGTGACCCGGCGTGTCCACCACATTGACCTGCAGGTCGTCCAGGGTGAAGGAGGCGACGGCCGTGCGGATGGTGATGCCGCGGCGGCGTTCGATCTCGCCGGTGTCGGTCTGGGTGCTGCCGTCGTCGACGCTGCCGAGCCGGTCGATCGCGCCGGTCTCGAACAGCAGTCGCTCAGTGAGACTGGTCTTGCCCGCGTCTACGTGCGCGAGAATGCCGATGTTCAGGATATGCATGGGTGAGGAAGTCCTCGAGAACTCTCGTGCCAATGGGGCGCTGGGAGATTCCGAGGCGGCGCCGCATCTCATGCTCCTGATCGTCGGGGTTGAGTGCCGCCCATGCTGACACCTGGCACGGCGCCCGAGCCAGTCCTTTTCCGCCCGCGCCTCCGCACGGCCGGTTCCTTGCGGAGCGAGGTCAGCGGCCGGTGGATCCGTCGATCTGCTCGCGCAGGATGTCGGCGTGGCCGGCGTGCCTGCCGGTCTCTTCGATCATGTGCACCAGGACCCATCGCATCGAGGGCGCCGGCCCTGGGCGGGTGGGCCGCGGAGCGGGAAGAGCCAGATCCGGGCAGGCGTCGATGACCTGGTTCGCTCGCTCGACGGTCTTCCGGTAGTCGGCGAGCACGCCGTCGACGGTGTCCTTGGGGGACGGCCGCATGGTCGCGGGCCAGTCGCCGACGTCCTCGCCGAGGAAGTAGAACCGTTCGACGAACGCCAGATGCCTGAGCAGCCCGAGAAGGTTGGTGCCCGAGGGCACCCCGCCCGTTCGGACGTGCGGTTCCGGCACGCCCGCGACCTTGTACGCGATCGCGTTCCGCAGATAGTCGAGGAAGCCCCTCAGGGTGGCCTTCTCGTCGGCGCCGGTCCGCGGGGGCGTGGCGTCCTTCGCCCGCTTCCCGGAACCTCGCGCGTTGTTGTCCGGCATGGGGGTCACTCCGTTCCGACGTGACGTCGTGTGGTTCGGGCGGTCATCTGGCGGTTCGCTGGACGAGTAGGACGATGTCGATGACGGTGGCGCTCTCGCCGGCGGGTCCGGTCGCCCGCCGGCTGGGCATGTCGGCGCGCAGGACGGACCAGCGCGCGGGGTCGAGGTCGAGTTCCGCGGCGATCTCGGCGGGTGCGGGGTAGCGGGTGTCGGGATCCTGGTTCCACGACCAGGGCGCGGTGGAGCCGTGGTCGACGATCAGCAGCAGACCACCGGGACGCAGGGCCCGTGCGGCGGTGCGCAGGACCCGGCTGCGGAGCAACGGGAACGGGGTGTGGAAGTACTGGGCCGAGACCAGGTCGAACCGCCCGGCCGGGAAGCTCCTGGCCAGATCGTGTTGTTCGGTGACGACCCGGTCCGCGACGCCGAGATCGCGGGCGCGTTCCCGTACCCGTTCGACGGCGGTGGTGGAGATGTCCACGGCGGTGACGTGCCAGCCCTGCCGGGCGAGCCAGATGGCGTCGCCCCCGGCGCCGCAACCCAGGTCCAGGGCGGCGCCGGGGCGCAGCGGCGCGGCGGTCTCGGCGAGCAGCGGGTTGACGCCGGCCCAGGAGCGCCGGGCGCGGTAGTGCCGCTCCCAGAACAGCTCGGCGTCCTGCTCCGCCGCCGTGCCCTGGCCGTCCCGGGCGCCGGCCGTGGGCCGTTGGTGTCGGGTGGAATCCATCAGAGATGTCCCTTCGCCGGTCGGCGTGCCGAGCGTGATCCGATACGCGCCCGCGACGCCGACGATGTACCGACAGCATCGCTACCGCCATTTCCAGGTTGCAAGAAAAGTTGCGGATGCGCATTATCGGGCGATGGACAATTCTGTAGGAGACGTTCTGACGGGAGTCGGGCCGCGTCTGCGTGCCCTGCGCCGGGCGCGCGGCACCACGCTGGCGGAGCTGGCCGACGAGACCGGCCTCACAGCCAGCACCCTGTCCCGTCTGGAGAACGGCAAGCTCCGTCCCACCCTGGAGCAGCTCCTGCCGCTGGCCCGGGCGCACGGCGTGCCGCTCGACGACCTGGTCGCGGCCCCGCCGACCGGCGATCCGCGCATCCACCTGCGGCCGGTACGGCGATCCGGGCTGGTGCTGGTGCCGCTGACCAGGCGGGCAGGTGGGATCCAGGCCTACAAGGTGATCTATCCACCCGCCGGCCGGACGTCCACGATGACGTTGCAGACCCACGAGGGATACGAGTGGTTCTACGTCCTCGACGGACACGTCAGGTTCGTGCTCGGCGAGCAGGAGTTCCTGCTCGGCGTCGGGGAGGCCGCGGAGTTCGACACCCGCATACCGCACTCCATCGGCAGCGCCGACAGCCGGCCTGCGGAGCTGCTCACCCTGTTCGGAGCGCAGGGAGAGCGCGCCCATCTGGGACCGTCCGGCCATTGACCGTCGCGGCCCTCCGCTCCGCGTGCACGCCGCCTCCTCCGGACGACGGCTGACGGCGACCGCGATGGGTGTGCATGGCGCGTGCGGTGGTCACAGGAGGCGGAGCTGCTCGGGCTCGGCCGGGCCGGGTGGGCGGCGGGGCGGGACGCGGCGGGCCATGGCAGGGGTGGCGCGGCCGACGCCGTGGCGCTCGGCCAGCTCCTTGACCAGCCCGGTCACGCGCGCCTGGTAGGTCTTGGGCGCGTAGGCCCCTCTGCCGTAGAGCTCCAGATAGCGCGGCACCAGCCGTGGGTGCTCGCGCGAGAGCCACCCCAGCCACCACTCGCGCGCCCCCGGCCGCAGGTGCAGCACGATGGGCGCGATGTGGGTGGCGCCCGACTCGGCGATCTCCTTGACCGTGCGCTCCACCTGGGCGGGGGAGTCGGTGAGGTAGGGCAGGATCGGCGCCATCAGCACGCCGCAGGCGATGCCGTTGTCGTTGAGAGTGGCGCACGTCTCCAGCCGTCGCCGCGGGTGGGGCGTGCCCGCCTCGATCGCCCGCCACAGCCCGGCGTCGACGAACCCGACCGAGACGCCGGCGCTCACGTCGGTCACACCGGCGGCCTCGGTCAGCAGGTCGAGGTCGCGCAGGATGAGCGTGCCCTTGGTCAGGATGGAGAACGGGTTGGCGGCGTCGCGCAGCGCGGCCAGGATCCCGCGCATCAACCGGTAGCGGCCCTCGGCCCGCTGGTAGCAGTCGACGTTGGTGCCCATCGCGATATGGTGACCACCCCAGCGGGGTGCGGCCAGCTCCTTGCGGGCCAGTTCGGCGGCGTTGACCTTGACCACGATCTTCGAGTCGAAGTCCGCTCCGGCGTCCATGTCCAGATATTCGTGCGTCCTGCGGGCGAAGCAGTAGACGCAGCGATGGCTGCAGCCACGGTAGGGGTTGATCGTGTACTCGAACGGCACCCGGCTGGCCCCCGGCACCTTGTTGATGATGGACCGGGCCTGGATCTCGTAGAAGATCATCCCCTTGAACTCGGGCGTGTCGAACGTGCGGGTGACCGCGCCGCGGGCGAACAGCGGCATGGCCGGATCGTCCTGACCGGGCGCGGCCAGGCGCAGGTTGTCCCAGCGCATCCCATGATTAGAACAAAGATTCGAGCATGATCGCAAAGGAAAAGAGGTGGCAATTACCCGGTCGGGCGGGGGCTAATGATCTTCATGGTTGGGCAGAAACACGCCTGAAGAGCTTGCGTTCGGGAGGTGCACCCATGGCCTGGTCGCAGGACGAGGAGCGGATGCTGGCGGAGATCGAGCAGCACCTCGTCGACGACGACCCGCGACTCGTGGCTCGGCTCGAGTCGTTCAACGAGCGGGTCCGTCGCAGCGAGTCGAAGACCCAGCGGCCGCCGGGTGCCGCGCGCAGGCCACGCCGCTCGACGGTGATCATCCTGATCAGCTGGCTGCTCATCGCGACCCTCATCGCCACCCTCCTGATCATGGTGCTCCGTCTCGACGCCGCCGCCGCTCTGGCCCTGGCCGCGGCCTTCTGAGTCACGGCCTTCTGGGTCACGGCCTTCTGGGTCACGGCCTTCTGGGTCACGGCCTTCTGGGTCACCGCCTTCTGAGTCACGCTCCGCTGCACGGCCTTCCGTGCGCTCCCCACCGCGCGGAGCCGGATCTTCAACGCGATCCCCCGGGGCATGGACGGCTCGGCCTGGAGCGAGACATGCGGCAAGGCGTACGCACCGACCTCGCGCGGTTCGCCATATGATCACGCGTCGTAGCTCGGGTGAACCACGGTCACCGGAGAACTCCGTCACCGCCAAGTCGTCGGTCCGCCTTGATCCTTAATAGCGCTAAGATTCCCTACTTCTATTAGGGAACCATAGATACCCTAGGATGGCACCGTTCGTGTCCCGGGGGAGGGTGGACTATGGCCGCGCAGGGGCCAAGCAGGCGCGACAGGGTCAGGCAGGCGACGCTGGCGGAGATCCGCGCGGTCGCGCGCAAGCTGCTGATCGAGAAGGGCCCGGCCGCCGTGACGATCAACGCCGTGGCCAGGGAGATGGGGATGAGCGGGCCGGCGCTCTACCACTACTTCGCCGGGCACGACGAGCTGGTCGGCGCGGTGACCGCCGACTTCTTCCGCGAGCTCACGGCGGTGGTGGAGGCGGCGCGCGACTCCTGCCCGCCGGACGAGCACGGCCGCCGGCTCCTGGCGGCGTGCCGGGCGATGCGCGGCTGGGCGATCATGCATCAGGCGGAGTTCGGCTGGGTGTTCGCCAGCCCGATCACCGCCGAGCGGCGGCCCGACTCGCCGCGCGAGCTGGCCGGGCGCGACTTCGAGCAGGTCTTCCTGGAGGAGGTCGCCGAGTTGTGGAAGGCGCGCCCGTTCCCGGTGCCCGCGCCCGGGGAGCTGCATCTGTCCATCGCGGAGCAATTGCGCGTGTACGCGGACTCATCCGGGGTGGACATGCCGGTGGAGGCCGTGCACGTCTTCCTGACGTGCTGGATCAGGCTGTACGGCCTGCTCTGCATGGAGGTGCTCAACCAGCTGAGCTTCGCCTACTCCGACCTGGAACCGGTCTTCGAGGAATGTCTGCGGGAGATGGCCCCCAAGCTCGGCCTCGACTACGACGAGGCGACCCCGTCCCGGTGACGGTCTTTACCGCCTGATACTCGTAAGCGTATATTCGTAGACGAGTAGGAGGTGAGCGAGATGCCGAAGCGGCGACGGGTCGGAAACCTGATGGCGCTCGCCGTGCTGACCGCGGTCGTCCAGCGGCCGATGCACCCCTACGAGATGGCCTCGGTCCTGCGGGCGCGCGGCAAGGACCAGGACATGCCGATCAAATGGGGTTCCCTCTACACCGTGGTCCGCAACCTGGAGAAACACGGCCTGCTGGAGGTCGTGGAGAGCGGGCGGCAGGGCGCCAGGCCGGAGCGCACGATCTACCGCGTCACCGACGCCGGCCGCCAGGAGGCCGACGATTGGACCCGCGAGCTGCTGTCGGCCCCCGAGCGGGAGCCGTCGGCGTTCGAGGCCGGGCTGTCAGTGATGGGCGGGCTCGGTCCCGACGAGGTCGCGGCACTGCTGCGGCAGCGCCTCGATGAGCTGCGACGCCAGATCGGCGACGACCGCCGGGGGCTGGATCAACAGCGTGGCGAGCTGCCCCGGCTCTTCCTCCTGGAGTCGGAGTACGCGCTGGCGATGCGGGAGGCGCAGGCCCGCTGGGTGAGCTCGCTGCTGGCGGACCTCGGCGGAGGCGTGTTCCCCGGCCTGGAGGAGTGGCGCGCCTATCACCGCACGGGCCGGATGCCCTCTGACGTGGCGGACCTCGCCGAGAGGGGCCGCACCGACTGAACAACCAGGCAGCGGCCACCGCAGGCACGGCCGCACCAAGAAAAACCCGGCGGGGGTGTTGCAGCACCGCCGCCGGGAGACCTCGCACCGCGAATCCGCGAAGCGGACCCCGGCCACGAGATGGCACTCGCAACAATAGCCGGGCTCCCTTCACGGGCTGAAACCACCATGGGAGCCACGCATGACGACCACCACCACCATGGGCGACGTGACGTCTAAGGACGGCACCACGATCGGCTACCACCGGCTCGGCCGCGGCCCCGGCCTCGTTGTCCTGCACGGAACCATGCAGGTCGGCCGCAGCCAGATCGAGCTGGCCCAGGCGCTCTCGGACGACTTCACCTGCTACCTGCCCGACCGCCGAGGCCGCGGCATGAGCGGCGCGTACGGTCCCGCCTACGGCGTCGAGCGGGAGACCGAGGACCTCCACGCCCTGCTGACGGCGACCGGCGCCCGCTACGCCGTCGGCATCAGCTCGGGCGCCATCATCGCGCTGCGCACCGCCCTCACCTCTTCGGCCCTCGACAAGATCGTGCTGTTCGAACCCCCGCTGGACATCGCCGGCTCCAACCCGACGGACTGGCTGCCCCGCTTCGACCGCGAGATCGCCGCGGGCGACACCACGGCGGCGCTGGTCACCGGCATGCGGGCCACCCGCATGGGCCCGCCGATCTTCATGATGATGCCGCGCGTCCTGCTGGAGCGGCTCACCGTCATGGCGCAGAAGCGGCAGGAAAGGGACGAGACGGACGGGGAGCCGACGTTCGACGAGCTCGCCCCGACGCTGCACTACGACGTCCAGGTGGTGGCCGAAACGGCCACGGCCGGCGATCCGGTGGCCTACCGGCCGGTGGACGCCGAGGTGCTGCTGCTCGGCGGCGCCAGAAGCCCGGCCTACCTGCGTATGGCGCTCGACGCGCTGGAGCGCGTGCTGCCGCGCGCCCGTCGGGTGGAGCTGGCGGGTCTCGGCCACAGCGCCACCTGCAACGCCTCCCGGCGCGGGCGGCCGGAACGGGTGGCCGCCGAGATCCGCGAGTTCCTCATCTGAGCCCGGCTCAGAGGCCCTTGAGGAAGGTGGCCGCCACCGGGGCGGCCACCGACCCGCCGCCGCCACCGCCCTCCACGACCACCGCGAACGCCACGTCGTCCTTGAACCCGATGAACCAGGCGTGGCTGTCGAGCTTCTCGCCGGTGCCGTATTCGGCGGTGCCGGTCTTGCCGTGAGTGCCGGCGGGCAGCCCGGCCGCCTTGGCGGTGCCCTTGGTCACCACGGCCGACATCATCGCGTGCAGGGCGTCCTTGACCCCTTCGGGCAGCTTCCGCTCGGAGGCCTTCTGCTTGAGCTCGGGCACCAGCGTCGGCGGCCGCCACGTGCCGTCGGCGAGGGCGGCGGCCACCGACGCCATCGACAGCGGGCTCGCGGTGATCCTGGCCTGCCCGAACGACTCCGCGGCCAGCTCGGCGTCGGACTCGGCCTTGGGGAAGCCGGCGTCGGTGGCCGGCACGCCGATGTTGAGAGGCTGGTTGAAGCCGACGGACTCGGCCGCCTCCAGCAGCTTGTCGGCGCCCAGCTCCCGCTGCGCCAGCGGCGCGAACGTCGTGTTGCACGAGTGGGCGAACGCGTCGAGGAACGACACCGACCCGAACTCCGCCTTGTCGGAGTTACGGATTTTCAGCCCGCCGACGGTCGCGTATTGCGGGCACGTCACCTTGTCCTGCGCCGACACCCCGGCCGCCAGCAGCCCGATCGCGGTGACCGCCTTGAAGGTCGAACCGGGCGGATAGCGGCCGTCCAGCGCCCGGTTGAAGCCGCCCTTGTTGTTGACCACGGACAGGATCTCGCCGGTCGACGCCTTGATCGCCACCATCGACGCGGGCTTTTCGATGTCCTTGACCGCGTCGACCGCGGCGTCCTGCACCTTCGGGTCGAGCGTGGTGCGCAGGGGCTCGCCGTCCTTGCCCTCGATGGTCTCCAGGGTCTTGCCGCCGAGCATGATCTCCGTGGACGGTGTGCCGGCCAGCTGCTTCTGGAACGTCCTCTGCAGTCCGTGGTGCCCGATGGTCTGCCCGGGTTCGTAGGCTGAGCCGAGCTTGGCGGCATCTTTCTTGGAGGCCTTGTCGAGATAGCCGACGAGCTGCTGCACGGAACCGCCGACCGTGCCGGTGTCGATGCGCCCGCCCTCGGCGTCGGTGATCTCGGCGCGCTCGGGCCAGTGGGTCTTCACCTCGAACGACGCCCCCTCGGTCATCGACGGGTGCAGCGTGGTGGACTTCCAGTCGACCTTCCAGGTGCGGTCGGCCACCTTGAGGTCGATCTCGCCCTCGTAGACCCAGGTGCCGATGTCCTTCAGCGTCAGGGTCGCGGTGTAGGGGGCGCTGGCCCGATCGTCGCCCTCGGTGACCTGGCCCAGCCGGATCACGGTCGACTCCACCGCGAGCGCCTCGCGTTGCTGGTCGTACGCGCTGAACTGCTGCGGTGCGGCCAGCTCGGCCGCCATGGCGGCCTTGTCGCCCGCCTGCCACGCGGCCGCGAAGCGCTGCGCCGTCTCGGCGGGCGTGCCCCTGGTGTGCAGCACGTAGTAGGCGCCGCCGCCCGCGGCCCCCACCGCGAGCACGGCGGCGACGGACACGATCGCGATCGTACGACCCCGCGCCACTGATCAGCCCCCTCGTCATCGACGCCGGACGGCCCGGCTCATGGTGTGCCGTTGGCGGCGGCCTTGAGGCTCGACGCGTAGGCCGGCACGTATTCCTGCCCTGACAACTTCTGAACGGCCGCCATGATCTCATCGGTCACCCGGCGGCGGTCACGTGCCTTGGTGTGGTCGCCATCGAAACGCAGGGGCGCCCCGATGGCGATGCCGATCCGCGCGGGCCTCGGCACACTGGCCCCGGGCGGCAGCACCTTCTCTGTGCCGCTGAGCGCCACGGGCAGCACGGGGGCGCCCGTCTTGAGCGCCAGCCAGGCCACGCCGACCTTGCCGCGGTAGAGGCGACCGTCGGGGGAGCGGGTGCCCTCGGGGTGGATGCCGAACAACTCGCCCCGCTCCAGCAGCGCGGCGGCCTCGTCGAGCATGACCTGGGCGGAGTGCGCGCTCTCGCGGTCGATCGGCAGGCTCCCGCCCAGCCGCATGAAGAACCCGGAGACCGGGTTGCCGTCGAAGTATTCGTTCTTGGCGGTGAAGGTCACGTGCCGCGGCAGCAGCGCGGGGAGCAGGAACGAGTCGAGCACCGACAGGTGGTTGGCGGCCAGGATCGCGGGCCCGCTCCTCGGCACGTGGGCCGCACCGGTGACATGCGGCCGGCACATGGCGTGTGCCAGCGGCGCGGCGGCGAACTTGACCACTTCGTACAGCAACGAGCTCTCCTGCGATCATCGGGCGGTCGGCCACCCCACCATAAAGCAGGCGCCCCGCCGGTGGGCGGGACGCCTGGAAAAGCTGTTAAGGCCGATGTGGCGGTCGCCTCCTCGGCGAGATGCACAACACGGCTCCAGCCGAACGGTATTCCGTGAAGGCGGTAATTTGCGGCCCGGGGGACACAGACCACATCGGCCATTCGATGCTAACGGACATCCGGCGACGCATATTCCATACGCCCCAAAGAATCGGTCACGTTCGTGTCCAATGTGGTTGCGCGACGTCGAAGACCCGCTGCTCGCGGCCACGCAGCGCCACCTCCGCGAACTGCCACAAAATCGCCCCGGTCGGCGCGTGGATCACGATCGAGGGGCCCAGCGGCATCTGCAGCAGCTTGCCCTTCCAGCGCGGCACCCCCGGCGCCAGGAACCGCTCCAGCGGCACCGCGTGCACCGAGGCCACCTCGCGCGGGTCGGCCACCGGCTCCTGCCGGCCGCCGAACGCCACCACCGGCGTGATCACGAATCCCGAGTCGGTGACGAAGTCGTCGAGCAGCCCGGCCACCTCGACGCTGTCGACGCCGGTCTCCTCGGCCAGCTCACGCAGCGCCGCGTCCACGGGCCGCTCGCCGTCGTCGAGCCGCCCGCCGGGCAGCGCCCACTGCCCGGGGTTGCGGCCGTGCGGCGCCCGCTTGATCAGGATCGTGTACGGGCGGCGCTCGGCGTCCTCCAGCACGCACACGGTGACGGCGGCCCTGCGCACCCCGCCGACCGGCGGCACCTGCCTGCGGTCGAAGGCGGCCAGATGGGCGATGATCTGCTCGCGCAGCACGTCAATGGGCGACAGCACGCCACCAGGATCTCACGGCGCGTGTGACGTGCGCCGACCGTGGCACGGCGCCGGCGCAGGAACTCCCGCTCCGGCGCCGTGCCCGCCAGCTCCAGCGCCCGCCCGTACGCGGCCCCACCGGGCGTGGCGATGTGCCGGATCAGGCGGACATGCTGCTCGTGACCAGGATGCCGAGCAGGAAACCCAGGATCATCCCCACCCCGGCGGCGACGGCGGCCCACTTGCCCAGAGGCTCCCCGCGCGTGTGGCCGACGATGCCCAGCACGATGCCGGCCAGGCCGAACACGATCGGGACGAACAGCACGGCGACCGCGGCGCAGAGGAACCCGATGATCGACAACACCTGGTTGGCCGGCCGCGGCTGTTGGGGCGGCTGCGAGTAGGGCGGCGGCTGCGACCATCGGGGCGGAGGTTCGTCGCCGTGGGGCGGCTCAGGGGAGGTCGTCACTGCGCTGGCTCCTCTCGGAGGCGTGAACCACATCACACCTCGATCCGGCGGCCCTGTCGAGCCGGTGGGCCGGATCGGCAGCCATGCGGCTTCAGCGGGGCCGGGTGAGCTGGGGAGGCAACGGACGCGCGTGCACGATGTCGAGCCGGGAGACGGCCCGGGTGAGGGCGACGTACAGGCGGTTCAGCCCGCGCCGCTCCGCCTCGGCGACGGCGGCGGGCTCGGCCACGATCACGTGGTCGTACTCCAGCCCCTTGGCCATCGCGGCGGGCAGCACCGTCAGCCGCTCGCTCGCGGCGACGCCCTCGTCCCGCAGCGCCGCCGCGAGCTCCTCCACGTCCGCGCCGGCCGCGATCACGCCGATCGAGCCCTCGAACGCCAGCGCCTCGCGCACCGCCGCCACCACGCCCTTGGCCGGGTTCGCCACCCGGGTCACCCGCAGCCGGCCGTCGGCGCGGTACGAGCGCGTCGCGGGCACCTCCACGTCGAGCGCCGCCAGCAGCGTGTTGGCCAGGTCGACCACCGCCGCGGGCACCCGGAAGCCGGTGGTCAGGGCGATGACCCGGGCGTCCGGCTTGCCGAGCAGCTCCATGCGCTCCCGCCACGAGGTGGCGGCCCACGGGGTGGTGCCCTGGGCGAGGTCGCCGAGCACGGTGAGCGAGCCGTGCTCGCTGCGCCTGGCCACCGCCCGGCACTCCATGGGCGACAGGTCCTGGGCCTCGTCCACGATGACGTGCCCGTAGCCGCGCGGGCGCTCGACGAGGGCGGCCAGCTCGTCGAGCAGCACCAGGTCGGCGGCCGACCACGTGGCGCTCCTGACGCTGCGGGACGGCCTGTCCCAGGTGATGGCGGCGCGCTCGGCGTCCGTCAACACGCCTGCGGCCGGATCGGGGCCGGATCCGGGGCCGCGCAGCAGCTCGTACAGGACCTCCACGGGCTTGACGGCGGGCCAGAGCACGTCGAGCGACGAGGTGACGCCGCGGCCGATCTTGCGCAGCCAGGCGGCGTTCGGCGTCTGGCCGCGGGTCTCGGCCTGCCACCGGATCGACTCGACCACCCTCGCGCGTACGCGTTCCCGCCCGACGGCGTACGGGAGCGTCTCGCGCCGGGTGTCGTCCACGAAGCGGCGCAGTTCGTCCGCGTCCACCCGCCACCGGTAGGAGCCGTCGGGCACCACGACCGGCTCGACCGGCTTGCTGATCCGTCCGTACAGGGCCTTGCGCAGGACCGTCGCCATCCGGGCGTCATGTTTGACGGCGGCGGCCTGCTCGCTGTCGGCCGCGGTGACGGGGACGGCGCCGAGCAGCCGCTCCAGCGTGGTCTGCTCGACGTCCACCTCGCCGAGCGCGGGCAGGACGGCGGAGATGTAGCCGAGGAAGGCCCGGTTCGGGCCGAGCACCAGCACACCCGAGCGTTCGAGGCGCCGGCGGTGCGCGTACAGCAGGAAGGCGGCCCGGTGCAGCCCGACCGCGGTCTTACCGGTGCCGGGGGCGCCCTGGACGCAGATCGAGGTGTCCAGCTCGGCGCGTACGAGGTCGTCCTGCTCGGGCTGGATGGTGGCGACGATGTCGCGCATGGGTCCCACGCGGGGGCGTTCGATCTCGGCGGCGAGGATCTTGCTCTCGCCCTCCTCGCCCTCCTCGCCCTGTTCGAGCCGCTCGTCCTCGAAGCTCGTCAGGGTGGTGCCCGACCAGCCGAAGCGGCGGCGCACCGCCACGCCCTGGGGATCGCGGGCGCTGGCCCGGTAGAAGGCCCTTGAGACGGGCGCGCGCCAGTCGATCACGACGGGCGGGCCGCCGTGCTCGCCGGTGATGTGGCGCCGGCCGATGTGGTACGCGCGGCCGCGGTGCTCGGCCGAGCCCGGCCCGAAGTCGAGCCGGCCGAAGAACGGCGGCCCCTCGGGCTCCTCGCCGAGCTCCTTGGCCAGGCTCTTGAGGTGGCGTCCCAGCCGTTCCGCGCTGTAGCGGTCGCCGGCCACGGTCTCGCCGACGATCATGTTGTGGCGCGCGCCCTGCACCATCCTGCGCAGTCCGGCCATGCACTCTTCGACGTACCGTCTCTCGTCGTCGAGCGTGCCCATGGCACCTCCCTAAAGCGTTAACTCGGTTAAGAGATTAACCAGGTTAACACTTTGATAGGGTGTGCTCATGACGGGACTGCGAGAGCTTCAGCGGCAGCGGGTGCACGACGCCATCTCGACGGCGGCCATCGCGCTCTTCCTGGAGCACGGCTTCGACGAGGTGCCCGTGACGGAGATCGCGGCGGCGGCCGGTGTGTCGAAGCCGACGCTGTTCAAATACTTCCCGACGAAGGAGGACCTCGCCCTCCACCGCATCGCCGACCACCGGGGGGAGTCGGCGCGCGTGGTGCGGCGGCGCGCGGAGGGCGAGGGGGCGGTGCAGGCGCTGCGCCGCCACTTCCTCGACGGGCTCGCCCGGCACGACCCCGTCACCGGGCTCAACGACGACCCCGAGGTGGTGGCCTACCACCGAATGGTGTTCTTCACACCGAGCCTGGCGGCGCGGTTGTTGCAGCACATGGCGCTCGAAGAGCGGGCGCTCGCCGAGGCGCTGGCCGAGACGACCGACGACCTGACCGCGGGCCTGCTCGCGGGGCAGGTGCTGGCCACGCAGCGGGTGCTGGCCCGGCGCACCTGGGAGCAGCTGGCCGGTGGGCGGCCGCTCCGAGAGGTCGAGACCGAGGCGGTTCGCGCGGCCGGGAGGGCGTTCTCGCTGCTGCCCGCGCTGTGATGCCCGTGCTGTGACCCGCTGCCCGCGGGTTCAGCCGGGCGGAGCCGCCAGCCAGGTCTCGTGCAGGTGCAGCCAGCGCAGGCCCGGGCCGCGCCGGAACACCACCGTCGCCCGGCGCCCCCGCGCGGCCGGGGACGGCGCGTGCCCGCCGGGAGCCGTCCTGTGCCACTCCTCGTACGCCGCCACCACGAGATCGCCCGATTCGGCCACCACACGGACGTCGCGGATGGTGATCCTGAGGTCCGGCGCGCTGCCGTGGGAGCCTTCGACCCAGGCCCGCACCTCCCCCTGCGTCATCGCCACCCCGTCGGGGCCGACCAGGGTGAAGTCCGGCGCGAGCGCCCCGGCGAAGGACTCGAACCCTGCCCGGTCCGCCGCCCCGGTCAGCCACTCCTCGATCACCCGGTGATGGCGGATCACCTCACGCTCGGCGTCCGTCATGACAGGCCCCGGGCGGCGATCCAGTCGCGCAGCGGCGTGAGGCGGATGCCCAGCCGCTCCCCGGCGTCGTGGGCGGTGGCGAAGAAGCCGTCCGTGTCACGGATCCACCGGTAGGTGCCGGCGACCCCGGCGGCCGTCTCCGCGCCCGCCATCCGTGCCAGGCCCGCCTCGAACGCGTCCACGTCCTGCTCCTCGTATCGCACCCGCGGCCCGAACGCCGCCGCCAGCTCAGGCCCCGTCAGCGCCTGCGGCCCGCCCACGTCCAGCGTGAGCCCGTCCAGCCCGTCGCGCGTGAGCGCAGCGGCCGTCGCCGCGCCCAGGTCGTCGTGCGTCAGCCACGGTACGGCGACCCGCGCGGGCACGGGGTAACGCAGCACGCCCGAGCTCGCCAGCGGGCCGGACACCCAGGGAGCCAGCAGGTTGTCGGCGTACAGGGGCGGGCGCAGCACCACCGCCGGCACCCCGCTGCCCAGCAGGGTCGCCGCCGCGGTCCTGCGCGTGTCGAACACGGCCACGCCCGTCTCGCGCCCGGGCAGCCGGTTGCCCGTGTTGAACACCAGCCGCCGCACCCCGCCGGCCCGGGCGCCGCCGATCACGTGGCGCACGTAGGCGGAGACCGTGGCGGGGTCGAACTCCATGGGCAGCACCACCGACGCGTGCGTCACCCCGTCGAACGCCTCCTTCACCCGTCCGGCGTCCCCGAGGTCGCCGGGGAAGGGGCGTACCCCTTCTGGGACGTTCGCGGTGCGGGAGAAGCCGCGCACCTCGTGCCCCGCCGCGACCAGCCGGCGGGCGACGGCGCCGCCTTGGGCGCCCGAGGCGCCGATCACCAGGAATCTCATGGGGTCCATCTTTCCGGCGTGCGGCAATACGCTCTATAAAGGAAAGTCTCGCGATACTTAAGGATCGTCCGGTGGATGGTGACCTGCTGAGCGAGCTGCTGGGGCCGCTCCGCCTGCGCGGGGTGTTCCGCAGCCGCTGGACGGCCCGCGCGCCGTGGGGCGTGACGGGCGAGCGGGAAGACTGCGCCCTGCTGCACTACGTCAGTGAAGGCGCGTGCACGGTGGAGCTGCCGGAGGCCGAGCCGGTGCTGCTGGGCACGGGGGAATTGGCCGTCTTCCCGCACGGCGCGGGCCACCGGCTCGGCGACGCGCCCGGCGGCCCCGCCGTGCCGCTGGACGGCCTGCTCCCTGGGCGGGAGCCGGGCCTGGCGCGCAGGGTGTCGATCGACGGCCCGGGGCCGCTGACCGCCGTACTCTGCGGCGGGCTGCACTACGATGCCGCCGCCGCGGCCCCGCTCTACCGGGCGCTGCCGCAGATGCTCGTACTCGACCGGGCGGCGATCGCCGGCGAGCCGCTGCTCGGCGACATGCTGGACCGGCTGGCCGGCGGCTGGGACGGCGGGGAGCCCGGGCTGGAGATCGTCGCGTTGCGCGCCTTCGAGCTGGCCTTCGTGCTCGCCCTGCGCGCGGCCCTCGCGAACCTGTCCGAGGGCGAGCCGATCCTGCGCGCCCTGCGGCATCCGGCCGTCGGGGCGGCGCTGCTGGCCGTGCAGACCAGGTTCGCCGAGCCCTGGACGGTGGAGTCGCTGGCCGAGGAGTCGGGGCTGTCGCGTTCGGCGTTCGCGGCGGCCTTCCGCGAGCTCGTCGGCGAGGCGCCGATGCGGCACCTGACCGCCCGCAGGATGCAGGAGGCCGCGCGGCTGCTCGCCGAGAGCACGCTTCCGCACAGCCGGATCGCGCGGCGCGTCGGTTATCAGTCGACGGTTGGATTTCATCTGGCTTTCAAGCAATGGCATGGTTTGACACCCGGCGAATATCGCAAGAACGCCGACGTCCGCGCAGGTGGGAAAGGTTTCTGGTAGATATCATGACCGCCCCTTGACCCTTTGCGGAGTCAAGGCGATGCGGATATCGCGAGGCGGGCTCCTACCTGAAAGGACTGATTTGTGAGCGGACTTTCCCTGCACATCGTCGGCTACGGAAACGGATTGAGCGGTGACGGAAAGTGATCGGCGGAGTGTTGTCCCGCGGATGGGCGCGGGCACGTTCCGTGCTGCCCGAGCGCGCCGCGCTGGCCGCCATGGGGCGGACGCCCCGCCGTGACCTGCTCGCCGGTCTCACGGTGGCGATCGTGGCGCTGCCGCTCGCCCTCGGGTTCGGCATCTCCTCCGGCGCCGGCGCGGCGGCGGGCCTGGCCACCGCTGTGGTCGCCGGAGTGCTGGCCGCGCTGTTCGGCGGCTCGGACCTGCAGGTGACCGGCCCGACCGGGGCGATGACGGTGGTGCTCGTGCCGATCGTGCACGCGTACGGCATGCCCGGCGTGCTGGCGGTCGGCCTGATGGCCGGGATGCTGCTGATCGCTCTGGCCCTGGCGCGCGCGGGCCGGTACATCGCGCTCGTGCCTGCCCCCGTCGTGGCGGGCTTCACCGTCGGCATCGCCCTCGTCATCGGCCTGCAGCAGGTCCCCCACGCTCTCGGCGTGCCCGCCGGGGGCGGCGACACGGTCGCGGTCGCCGCCTGGCACGCACTGGTGCGCTTCCTCACCGAACCGCACTGGTGGGCCATGTGCGTCACCGTGGCCGTCGCCGCGGCGCTCATCGTGGGCGCGAGCCTGCGGCCCGCCGTGCCGTTCTCGCTGCTCGCCGTGGTCGCCGCCACCGTCGTCGCCGAGCTGGCCGAGCTGCCGCTGGCCAGGATCGGCGACCTGCCGGCCGGGCTGCCCGCGCCGTCGCTGGAGTTCCTCGACCCGGGGGCGCTGCCGTCCCTCATCGCGCCGGCCGTCGCGGTGGCCGCCCTGGCGGCGCTCTCGACCCTGCTGTCGGCCGCCGTCGCCGACGGCATGAGCGGCACCCACCGGCACGACCCCGACAGGGAGCTGTTCGGCCAGGGCGTCGCCAACCTCGTCGCCCCGCTGTTCGGCGGAATTCCCGCCACGGGCGCGATCGCCCGCACCGTGGTCAACGTCCGTGCGGGAGCCGGGTCCCGGCTGGCGGCGCTGGCGCACGCCGCCATCCTCGCCGTCATCGTCTACTGCGCGGCCGGGCTCGTCTCCCGGATTCCGCTGGCCGCGCTGGCCGGCGTGCTGGTCGCCACCTCGATACGCATGGTGGAGGTCGGGACGCTCAGAGCCATGGTCCGCTCCACGCGTGGCGACGCCGTGGTGCTGGTCCTGACCGCCGTCGCCACGCTGGCTCTCGACCTGGTGGTGGCCGTCGTCCTCGGCCTGATCGCGGCCGGGGCGCTGGCGCTGCGGGCCGTCGCCAGGAACACGCGCCTGCACCAGGAGCCGCTCCGCCGCGACCTGCACCCCGTGGCCGAGCACGCCCTGCTCACCGAGCACATCGTCACCTACCGCCTCGACGGGCCGCTGTTCTTCGCGGCCGCGCACCGCTTCCTGCTGGCGCTGTCCGAAGTGCGCGGCGTGTCCGTGGTGGTGCTGCGCATGTCCCGCGTCACCACCATCGACGCCAGCGGGGCGCTCGCCCTCGCCGACGCCATCGACCAGCTCGAGCGCCGCGGCATCATGGTGTACGTCTCGGGCATCCCCGACCGCCACCACCAGCCGCTGGAGGCGCTCGGGGTGGCCGGCCGCCTGTCCAGGGCCGGTCAGGTCTACCCGACGACCGGCGAGGCCATCACGGCCGCCCGCGACCGCCTCCACCACGCCGGCGTCCTCCCCGGCCTGGCCGGCTGAGCCCACCC
>NZ_SMKP01000065.1:0-49566 GCF_004349015.1 Nonomuraea diastatica | reverse complement strand
GGGGTGGGCAGGTGGCACAGGTGGTGCTCGGGGCCCTCGGACTGCGAGAGCCCGCGCTCCGGCCACCCGCCGCGGCACTGTCCACCACACCACCTGATCCCACGGAACGCCTCGTGGCGGCGCTGGCCGAGCAGGACCTGCTCCTCATCCTGGACAACTGCGAGCACCTGATCGCCGAGGCCGCCACGCTGGTCCGCCGCCTTCTGTCCGCCTGCCCCCGGCTGACCGTTCTGGCCACCAGCAGGGAGCCGCTGGGTATCACCGGCGAGCACCTGGTCCCTCTCGCGCCCCTGCCCACCGCACCGCTCGGCACGGGGACGGCCCCCCACCTGCCGCACGACGCCGCCGCGGCCGGCGATCCGCTCGGCTATCCGGCGGTCAGGTTGTTCGCCGACAGGGCGGCGGCCGTACGGCCGGAGTTCGTGCTCACCCCGGACACCATGGACGCCGTCCTGCAGATCTGCGCGGTGCTCGACGGCCTGCCCCTCGCCATCGAGCTGGCTGCGGCCAGGATGCGTACGTTCTCCGTGGCGCAGGTCGCCTCCCGGCTGGCCGAGCACGGCAGGTTCCGGCTGCTCTCGCGCGGCGACCGGACGGCGGCGGCCCGCCACCAGACGCTGTACGCGGCCGTCGAGTGGAGCTGGAGCCTGCTCGACGCGGAGGAGCAGGCGCTGGCCAGGCGGTTCGCGGTGTTCACAGGAGGCGCCGCTCTGGAGGCGGTCGAGCGGGTCTGCGGCGACCCCAGCGCCGACCGGCTGGCCGATCTGGTGGACAAGTCGCTGGTCGAGACCGACGGCGAGCGTTACCACATGCTCGAGACCATCCGCCTGTTCTGCCTGGAACGGCTGGCGGAGGCGGGCGAGGAGAACCGGCTGCGGCAGACCCACGCCGCCCGGTTCCTGGAGCTGGCCCGCCGCGCGGACGACCACCTCTGCCGGTCCGAGCAGCTCCACTGGCTGGCCCTGCTGTCGGCCGACAACGCGAACCTGCAGGCCGCGCTGCGCTGGAGCGTGGCCCACGACAGGCCGACGGCCTGGCGGCTGGTGGCGGCGCTGGCCATGTACTGGTGGCTGAGCGGGCGGCGCGGCCAGGCCACCGGGCACGCGGTCAGGCTCCTCGACTCCGCCGCCGCGGAGCCGCCGGCCGGGCTGGCGGAGGAGTACATGCTGGCCGTCCTGCACGCCGTACCGGAGGCGGGATCGCCGCACTGGGATCGTGCACGCGCGATCGTCGGCTCGCTGGACGGGCCGATGCGTCACCGCTTCGGCGTGGCGCTCTGGGGTATGCTCACCGGCCCGCCGGAGGACGGGGCCACGGGGCGGCGGGTGCTGGACGCCGACCCGTGGAGCAGGGCGCTCAGCCGGCTCGGGGCCACGTTGCTGGCGCTACTCAACGGCTCCGTCGTCGAGGCCGAACGGGGACTCGAGTCGGTGCTTGCCGACTTCCGCGCGCTGGGCGAGCGCTGGGGGACGGCGCAGGCGCTCGACTGGCTCGCCGTGATCGCGGGCTGGCGCGGCGACTGGGCACGCGCCATGGAGTTGTGGAAGCAGGCGCTCGACCGGCTCGGAGAGCTCGGCGCGCTGGACGAGCTGGCGGACGTGCTGGGCAGGCGGGCGGACGCGCGCCTGCGGGCCGGCGACGCGGCGGGCGCGCGTGCCGACTACGACCGTGTGAGCGACCTCGATCGGCGGTTGGGCAGGCCTGAGCCGATGGCGTGGGTGCACCTGCGGCTGGGCAACCTGGCCCGGTTCGAAGGGGATCTCGACGGGGCCTCCCTGCGGCTCAACGCCGCGCTGGCCGGCGTGGAGTTCCGCGGCTTCCCGGCCGGTGCCACCCGGGCGCACGTACTCACCGCTCTCGGCCGTCTCGCCGAGGCCTCCGGCGACGTCTCCGAGGCGGCCCGCAGGCACGCGGAGGCGCTGGCCGCCATGCCGGAGTCCCCTTTGTCCGCCGACCTCGCCGACGTCGCCGAGGGCCTCGCCGGCCTGGCGCTCGTCGGGCGTCGCCCCGGCCCGGACGAACGGACGCCCGGCGCGGAGCGGGCGGCGGAGTTGCTGGGGGTGGCGGTGGCACTGCGGGGCACGACCGTCGCCGGCGAGCCTGACGTCGCCAGGATCGCCGCGGCCGCCACTGAGGTCCTCGGCCCTGAGACGTTCGCGGCGGCGTTCTCCAGGGGCACGTCCATGAGCGGGGAGAAGGCGCGGGAGGCGCTGCGCGCGGCCGCCTCCTGACCGGCTCGCGCAGCCCTGTCAGCGGGTGGTCGCCGGGTTGTCAGCGGCGGGCGCGAGGCTGCCGGGCATGCAGAACACCGGCGTCCTCATCTCCGGTGCGAGCGTCGGCGGGCCCGCGCTCGCCCACTGGCTCGCCCGCTATGGCTTCGCCGTCACCGTCGTCGAGAAGGCCCCCGCGCTGCGGCTCGGCGGCCAGGCCGTCGACTTCAAGGGCGAGGCCCACCTCACCGTCCTGGCCCGCATGGGCGTCCTGGACGACGTGCGCCGGCTCCAGACGGGCGGCGCCGACCAGCTGATCGTCGACACGAACGGCAGGACGCTCGCGGTCATGCCCGGCACGTTCAGCGGCGGCGACGTCGAGATCGCCCGCGGCGACCTGTCCAAGCTCCTGTACGACAGGACGTCCGCCGACTGCGAGTACGTCTTCGGCGACTCGATCACCTCGCTCACCGAGACCCCCGCCGGCGTGCACGTCACCTTCGAGCGAGCCGCGCCCCGCACGTTCCACCTGGTGGCGGGCGCGGACGGGATCCATTCCAACGTGCGCCGCCTGGTGTTCGGCCCCGAGTCCCGCCCTGTCAGGCACCTCGGCCACTACTACGCCCTGGCCGGCATCGACGGCGGGTTCGGCGAGCAGGCGATGATGTACAACGAGCCGGGCAGGATGGTCGCGGTGGGCGGGTCGTCGGCGCCCGCGTTCTTCGTCTTCGCCTCCGAGCCGCTGGACTACGACCGCTACGACCTCCAGCAGCAGAAGGACATCCTGGCCCGCGTCTACGCCGGCATGGGCTGGCGGACGGCGGCCGTCATGGAGCAGGTGCGCACGTCGGACGACGTCTATCTCGACGCGATCGCCCAGGTCAGGATCGGCCGTTACCGTGCGGGCCGGGTGGCGCTGCTCGGCGACGCGGCGTACGGCAACACCCTGGGCGGCTTCGGCACCGGCCTGGCCGTGGTGGGCGCGTATGTGCTCGCGGGCGAGCTGGCCGCGGCCAGGGGCGACCACCGCGTGGCCTTCGCCCGGTATGAGGAGCAGCTGCGCGGATATGCCAGGGTGGCCAGGAACGGCAACGCCGGCCCTTTCCTGGCTCCCGCCACCCGGACGCGCATCCGGCTGCGCAACCTGATATTCAGGTCGGGCTTCCTGCTGGGGATGATGCTGACGCTGACCGACAAGTTCGCCACGAACATCGACCTCAAGGACTATACGGGGGCGAGCCCGCGCTGAGCCGACCGACCCCGCCGTCGATGCGTAGTTGCGGCGGGCGGTCGAGCAGCGGGATCGCGGCGTCGTCGGCGTCGATGTGCCAGTCCTGGACCGGCACGAGGCCCGGTCCGATCAGCTCGAACCCGTCGAACAACGTCAGCACCTCGTCGTGGCTGCGGAACCTGCCCTGCGCGGGCGAGCCGGCCGTCGCCATCGTGAGCTGGGCGATCGCCTCGGGGGCGCTCTCCGCCATGGCGTGGGAGAGCACGAGATGACTGCCCGGCACCATACGTTTCCTGAAGGCGGCCACGATGCCGGCCGGGTCTTCCTCGTCCATGACGAAATGCAGCACGCCGACCATCAGCACGCACACCGGCTGGTCGAAGTCGATCAGCCCGGTGACGTGGGGGTCGGCCAGGATCTCTTCGGGGCGGCGCAGGTCGGCCTGGACGCCCTCGACGCCGGGCGAGTCGGCGAGCAGCACCTGGGCGTGCATCCGCACCACGGGGTCGTAGTCGACGTAGATCACCCGGCAGGCGGGATGCACCTCGCGGACGACCTCGTGGATGCTGGGCGAGGTGGGGATGCCGGTGCCGAGATCGATGAACTGCCGGATGCCCTGCACTGCCAGGTGGCGCACCGCCTCCACCTGGAAGCGGCGGTTGGCCCTGGCCACGAGACGGGAGTCGGGCGCGACGGCGAGGAGTTTCTCCGCCACTGCCCGGTCGATCGCGAGGTGGTCCTTGCCACCGAGCAAATAGTCGTACACCCGCGCAGAACTCGGAACATTCGGGTCCACACCGGGCGGAACACGTTCTAGCTCGGTCACTAGGGTCCTTCTCCCTGCCTCGTAGGACTTGGTCGTCATACTACGCGGGCACCCCGTCTTGACAGAGGATGTCGTCCCAAACCCGTCAGGAAAGCTTGGGCAGAACATGTTCTCGCCCGCGGCCCCGCCAGGTCCCGCGACGCGGGCTCCCGGCCTGCTCCGATCGGCTCCGCGAGGCCTTTCCACGGACCGCTGAGGCACCGTCCTTCCCTGGTGGATCCGGAAATACAACCGCATGACCGATGCGCTCACGGCACAAGCCTGTGCATCCTGGTGGTGACGGATCCGGCGTGAGGCCTGTTCCGCACCTGAGAGGAGTCACCAGGGTATGGAGAACGTGGCGGGCCGCCCGACCGTGATCTTGGACAATGGCGTCGTCGGCAGGGTCATGCTGGCTCACCGGTCGCGGCGCGACCTGGTGATCGTGCTCGGCATGGACGGCACCCTGCTCAGCTGCCAGCTCGACGACATCGCCTGCGTCGTCGGCGGCAAGCCGCTCTGCCGTGACGGCTGACCGCTCGACGGTCAACCACGGGCGACGATGTCGCCGATCAGCCCGACCGCCGCGAAGTCGGTGGTGAGCCGGTTCTTCGTCAGCGCGAAGGCGGTGCCGGTCGCCCTGTCGGCGTACGCCGCGCTGCCGCCCGCCCCTGGCACCCCGAAAACCGTCGGCCGCTCCTCCGCCATCGAGGTGGGCCCGCCGATGCCGTAACCCAGACCCCAGGCCGACGGCATGCCGAACACCTCGTCGATGCCGCTCGACACGACGGCCGTCGCCTCCCGCAGCCGCTCTTCCGTGATCAGCCGGACCCCGTCCACCTCTCCGAGCAGCGCCGCGTACATGCGGGCGATGGCCCTGGCCGAGGTCTTGCCGCCCGCCGGGATGTCGACCGACAGATAGTCGGGCCGGTTGCCCAGCTCGGCCCCCGGCATCAGCTCCATCGGCCCGGCCTTGAACATCGGCAGGTCCGCCGGCATCTCCCCGAACGCCGACATGTCCATCGGCGCGTCCTCCAGCCGGGCCAGCCGGGCGTGCTCCTTCTCCGGCATCCCGAAATAGAGCTCGCCGGCCACGCCCAGCGGCCCCGCCACGTCCTCCAGCAGCACCTGCGAGATGGGCTTGCCGGTGGCCCGCCGGACGATCTCGCCCACCAGGTAGCCGAACGTGTAGGCGTGGTAACCGACCTTGGTGCCCGGCTCCCACCACAACTTGGCGTCCTCCAGCGCGGCGACCATCTTCCCCCAGTCGCAGGCGTCCTCGGGCGTGGTGTCGAGCGGCACGCCGGGCACTCCGGCGGTGTGCGAGAGCACGTGACGTACGGTCACACCCTGCTTGCCGTGCCGTGCGAACTCCGGCCACAGCTCGGCCACAGGCGTGTCGTAGCCGAACAGGCCCCGCTCGACCAGCAGGTGCGCGATGGTGGCGGTGGCGCCCTTGCCGATCGAGTAGTTGTAGAAGGGCGTGTCGGGGGTGACGGGCCGCCCGGTCTCCGGGTCGGCCACGCCGGCGACCACGTCCACGATCTGCACGCCGTCCCGATAGACGGCCACCTGGAGCCCGCGCTCCTCGCCGGACTCGACGAGCCTGTCGGCCGCCTGCTGCACTTGCTTCTGAAGGTCGCTCATCGTCAACGCGCGGCCTGCTCCGCCTCGACGACCCGCAGCTGGCCGCCGAGCACTTCGTCGGCCTGCTGTTGTGGATCCCGCTGAACAAGGTGATGTTCTGGGGCGGCCACGACCACTACACGGAGGCCGATCTCCAGCGGCTGTCAGAGACGGCCGTCACGGCGTTCCTGCGCGGCTACGGGCCCGCTAGCGCAGATACTGCCTGAGCCCGGCCGCCAGCGAGGTGGCGATGCGCTCGCGGAAGGCGGGCTTGGACATCCTGGCGGCGTCGCGGCTGTTGCGCATGTTGCCGCACTCGATGAACACCGCCGGCCGCTTCGACAGGTTGAGCCCGCCGAGGTCCGTGCGGGTCTGCAGGCCGTCGCGCCCGGCATAGGTCGCGTACGGCATGCGCGTGCCCACCCGGTACGCCTTGCGGATCGCCAGCCCCAGCCGCCGGGACGGCCTGACGATCGCGTCGTTGTGCCCGGCGACCAGCCCCGGCATGATCACATGGAAGCCGTGCCCGCTCTCGGCGGCGCCGTCACCGTGGATGGACACGACCGCGTCCGCCCTGGCCTCGTTGCCGATGGCGGCCCGTTCGGTGATGCAGGGGCCGACACCCTTGTCGTCGGGCCTGGTGAGCACGACCTTGGCCCCCATCGCCTCCAGCAGGGGCTTGAGCCGGCCGGCGACGTCCCAGGTGAAGGCGTGCTCGGGGTAGCCGGACCGGGTCCGGGTGCCGATCGTGTTGCAGGGTTTGCGGCCGGTGATGACGTCGACCAGGCGGTCGATCTCCTCGCGGTGCGCGGCGTTGCCGCCGTTGTGGCCGGGGTCGATCACCACGACCTTCCCGGCCAGCGGCCCTCCGCGACCGGTGGGCGACGACCCTGCCGACGGCCCTGCCGACGCCGCTGCCGGCGGCGCGACAGGCGCTTTCGCCTCACGCACGGCGGGCACGGCCCCGGCGCACGCGGCCGACAGTGCGGCCAGCGTGGCCAGCACCGCGGATCCCGCAAGGAAGGCGCCCATGAGACCGACCGTACCCGGCGTCGGACATCAAGCCCAATACCGGCTATGACCTGGGATTTCGTGTCGTCTTCCCACGCGGGCGGACCGCGGTCTACCCTCGGGAGGGGCGCGGGGCCGCCCAGGACACCGCACGCGACGAGAGGAGCCTGGGCCATGGGAAAGACGTTCACGATGAGACCGGCCGTCCGCCACGCGGGCGCCGACGACGCCGGGCAGGTCGCGGAGCTCATCGCGACCGCGTTCGCCGAGCTCAGGGTCGTGAGATATCTGGTGCCGGAACGCCGGGAGCGGCACAAGGTCATCGCCGCCCACTACCGCGTCCTCGTCGACCACGCGATCAAGCACGGCCAGGTGCACCTCATCGACGACGGCCCCGCGGCGGCGGTCTGGTTCCCGCACGTCTCGCCGCCGTCCCCGCCGCCCGGGTACGACAGCCGCCTGGCCGAGGCGACCGGCGAGTGGGCCGATCGGTTCCGGGTGCTCGACGGGCTGTTCGCCGAGCACCGTCCGGCGGAGCCGTGCGACTATCTGGCCTTCCTCGCGGTCCACCCCGACTGCCAGGGGCAGGGGCTCGGCACCGCGCTGCTTCAGTACCAGCACGCCCGGCTGGACGGCGCGCCCGCGTACCTGGAGGCCAACGACCCGCGCAACCGCGACCTGTACGCCAGGAACGGCTACCAGGGGCGCGGCACGTTCGCGCTGCCGGACGGCACGGTGTTCTGGCCGATGTGGCGCCCTCCCGCACCCTAGCCCGCTTCCGAGACGCGGCGAAGGCCCCGCCGGGTGCGGCGGGGCCTTCTTCCCTGGCGGCTACTGCCCGGTCAGCTTGAGCTTGACCGTGTAGGAGTAGTCCGGGTTGCTGCCGCTGATGATGTCCGTGTCGATGTGAGTCTCGTTGACGTCGAGCCCGGCGCACGTGGCCGCCTCGGCGATCGCCGAACCGAGGCTGTCACCCCGGCCGAGAACAGGCCGCTCGACCTCACGTAGGTTGAAGAACACGTCCTGGCCGTTGTTGATCGCCCCCGTTGGGTCGCCGAAGTCGCTCGGATTCGCGTCGTCCCCGCTCTGCATGTTGTGGGCGCCGTTCCTGGGGAACAGGTTGCCCTGAACCAGGAAGCGGAGCTCGTCCCGGCCGTCTCTCTCGACCACGTTGTCGGCGTCGATGTCGTGGAGTTCCACGCGGCACGAGGAGGCCAGGGCGGTGGCCGGGCTCGCGACCAACGCCGCGGGAGCCGCCAGACCCAAGGCCAGGGTCAGCGCGGCGATCAGCTTGTGAGAGCGCATGCTGCTTGCTCCTTGATGCGAGAACGTTTCGCGACCATCGCGAAACGCGCCATCAGGGTGCGGAAGACGGCGTGAGCGCATCGTTAGAACCCAGGTCAGTCGCGCAGAGCACACGGGCCTCGTAACGCTCGACACAGCCGGGCGAGCGCATTGCTCCTACTCTGCCTGATATGGGGGACTCGCTGACACTCCTGCTGCTCGGCGCGCCGGAGTTGGCCATCGGAGGGGAGCCCGTCGGCATCCGCTCCGCCAAGTCCCGTGCCCTGCTCTGCTACCTCGCCGCCACACCCGGGCCACGCTCGCGGGCGGAGCTGGCCGGGCTGCTGTGGGGCGAGCGCCCCGACGCCAACGCCAGGGGCAGCCTGCGGCTGGCGCTCACCGAGCTGCGCAGGGAGGTGGGCCGCTGGCTGGACATCACCCGTGACCACGTGCGCTTCCGCGAGAACGACGGCTGCTTCGTGGACCACCGTCGGCTCATCGAGGCCCAGGCGGTGGCCGAGGCACTGCGGTTGTGGCGCGGCGAGTTCCTCGACGGCGTCTCCTTCTGCGACGCCCCGGCCTTCGCCGGTTGGCTGGAGTCGGAGCGGCGGCGGGTGCGGACGCTGCTGCGGAACCTGCTCGTACGGTCGGGTCCTGACGGTTCCGCGGACGTCGTATGCCTGGCACAGGTCGTGGCAGCGCTGGACCCGTACGACGAGGAGGCCCATCGGCTGCTCATGGCGTCGCTGGCCAGGGCGGGCAACCGGGCCGCCGCGCTGGCCCGCTACGAGGAGCTGCGCCGGCGGCTGGCGACCGAGCTGGGCGTCGAACCCGCGCCCGAGACCCTGGCCGTCCGCCAGGAACTCGTGCCGGGGCCCCGGTCCCGGCCCGCCCGCCGCGCGGCCCTGCCCGTGCCCGGCACGGAGCTGATCGGCCGGGACGCCGACGTCCGGCGGCTGCGGCGGCTGCTGGCCCGCGAGCGCCTGGTCACCCTGCTCGGGCCGGGCGGCGTGGGCAAGACCCGCCTGGCCATCGCCGCCGCGGATGCCGGGCCCGAGACGGCTTTCGTGTCGTTCGCCGGCGTGCGAGCGGAGGCGGCCGTCACGATGCTGGCCCGCCGCCTCGGCGTGGACCTCTCGCCTCCGCGTCCCGCCCTGGCGCTCCTCCTGTCCGCTCTCGCCCGGCGCTCGCTCCTCCTCGTGCTGGACAATCTCGAACACCTTCCCGCCTTCGACGCGGTCATCGGCGAGGTCCTGCGCGTGGCTCCCGCGGTCCGGGTCCTGGCGACGAGCCGGCGGCGGCTCGACGTACCCGGCCAGGCGACCGTACCGGTGGAAGGGTTACCGGGACCGGCTGCCGAAACGTTGTTCACGGCCAGGGCCCTCAGGGCCCGGCCGGCGTTCGATCCCGATCGCGAGGCGGCCCTCGTGGCCGCGATCTGCGCCACCACCGGCGGGCTGCCGCTGGCCATCGAACTGGCGGCCAGCCTGCTGCGGGCCGTGCCGATCGCGGACCTGGCCCAGCGCCTGGGTGTGGACCCCGGCCTGCTGTCCGCCGCCGGGCCCGCCACCCGCGAGCGGCACGCCTGCATGCGTACGGTCTTCGAGACGTCCTGGAACCTGCTGGACCCGGCGGGACAGGAGGCGCTGGCGGCGTTGTCGACGTTCCGCAACGGATGCACGCTGCGCTCGGCGCTGGAAGTCGCCAGGACCACCTCGCAGGTGCTGGTCCACCTCGTGGACCACAGCATGATCGACCTCACCCCCTCAGGCCGGTACGCCCTTCACTACGAAAGGAAGGTTGTCTCTGCACGCGCCCGGCGGCGGGCAGGCGCCCTTTTGGTGCGCCCGGTTGAGCAGAAGGAAGGTCTCCGGGTCGGGCACGTTCCGGCGCTGGATCCGAAATTCCCTTCGAGGTCGGACGGCGTGGGCCGCCCCCCGTCCGTGCTTGCTCACGCGGACTTGGAACCGTCGTCGTGGGCTCCGCTGCCTTCGTAGGAGCCGAGGTCGTCCACCAGGTCGCGCAGCTCGGGGTGGTCGCTGAACCGGTCGGTGTGCACCTGGGCGATCTTGGCGCCGATGTCGGGGGCGGGGTCGTCGGTGAGGTCTTGGGAGATCATGTCGGCCACCAGTGGCAGGCCGAGCGCGTCGATCTGCCGGTGCAGCGGGTCGTACATGTACGTGCGGTAGGCGTCGATGTCCTTGAGCGCGTACAGGGCGCCGTGCTCGAACTCACCGCCGAAGTCACGGCCGACGATGAAGAACTCGACGACGTCGAGCTTCTCGCCGAGCTCACGCATCAGATCGAGTGCGTGCCGCACTTGATCGGCGGGGGCATCGGGCTTCATGGCCATGCGGACCTGGTGGTAGATCATGACGTTCTCCTTCGCGAACCTTGATGCAACCGGCTGTTGCATTTATGAACCATAGGTCGTCACCGTTACTAGTGCAACCCCTTGGTGCATTAATCCGGCCGCTAATGCACCTGGAAGTTGCATCTATGGCCGGCGGCGTCCTAACCTGGCCCTATGGCAGGAGATCCACTCGAAAACGTCCGGCATCTGCACGCCGACGCGGCGACCGTCCGGCCCGGAGGCCGGACGGCACGCGTCGGCGAAGCGGTCATCGACGCCACCCTGGCCGAACTCACCGAGGTCGGCTACGGCGCGCTGCGCATCGACGCGGTGGCCGCACGCGCGGGCGTCAACAAGACCACGATCTACCGCCGCTGGGGCAACAAAGTCGGCCTGGTCTCCACCGCCCTCATCGAGCGCCGCGGCGAGCTCCTTCCCCCGGCCGACACCGGCACCCTGCGCGGCGACCTCCTCGAACTGCTCAAAGAGATCCGGCTCGGCCTGCAGACCCCCTGGGTCGCCGCGCTCCTGCGCGAAACCGGACCACGCACCGCCGAGAACTCCGACCTGTACGAACTCCTCGACGCCTTCTGGCCGGCGCGCTTCCGAGCGTCGGGGGCGATTCTGGTGCGCGCCGTCGAACGCGGCGAGCTGCCGCCCGACACCGATCCCGACTTCCTGCTGGAGGTGATCTCCGGACCGCTCTACTTCCGCCTGCTCATGCTCGGCCGCCCACTCGACGACGCGTTCCTTGAGAGAACGGCCGACGTCATCCTCAACGGCACCCGCGCTCGACCGCCGGCTGCCGGCGATCGAAACGCCTGAAAGTTTCAGGGTCTTCCGGGGCCGATGGTGCGCAGGCGTTGACGGGGCGGCGGCGGGAAAGGAGGATCGGGGTCGCGCGCCGTTTTGGGAGCGCTCCCACCCCCATCGAAGGACCTCCATGACCCGATGCCGGGCCGCCTTACTGGCCCTCCTCACCATGGTCGCCCTGTCCCCGGCCGCGTCCCCAGCCATGGCGGCGCGCGCCGACGAAGGACCCGAGCAGATCGTGAACGGCACCTTCGACGCCGGCACCGCTCCCTGGTGGGGCACCGCCAACCTCACCCTCTCCGTGGACGAGGGCCGGCTGTGCGCCGACATCCCCGGCGGCACCGCCAACCCGTGGGACGTCATCATCGGCCAGGATGGCATCCCGCTGGTGGCGGGCGAGACGTACGCGTACCGCTTCGCCGCCTCCGCGACCCCCGCCAAGGTCGGCCGCGCGCTGATCCAGCTCCCGGTGGACCCGTGGACGCAGTATCTGTCGGCCGCACCCGAGCTGAGCGTCCCGGGTGACGACCACTCCTATACGTTCACCGCACCCGTGTCGCTGCCGAACGCCCAGGTCGTCTTCCAACTGGGCGGCAGTGCCGAGCCATGGAGGTTCTGCATGGACGACGTCTCGCTCAAGGGCGGGGCCGAGCCGGAGGAGTACGAGCCGGACACCGGCCCGCGCGTGCGCGTGAACATGGTCGGCTACCTCCCGGCGGGCCCCAAGAAGGCCACCGTGGTCACCACCGGGACCACGGCACTGGAGTGGGAGCTCAGGAACGCCGAGAAGCAGACCGTCGCCAGGGGCAGGACCACGCCGAGAGGCGTGGACGCCAGCTCCGGCGAGAACGTGCACACCCTCGACTTCAGCTCCTACCGCAAACCGGGCAGAGGTTACACGGTGACGGCGGACGGCGAGACCAGCCGGCCGTTCGACATCGCCGCCGACCTCTACGACGGGCTGCCGGTCGACGCGCTGAAGTTCTACTACACGCAGCGCAGCGGCATCGAGATTCTCGACGCTCTCAGGCCCGGCTACGGCAGGTCCGCCGGTCACGCCGGAGTCGCGCCGAACCAGGGCGACGTCGAGGTGCCGTGCCAGCCGGGCGTCTGCGACTACACGCTGAACGTCAAGGGCGGCTGGTACGACGCCGGCGACCACGGCAAGTACGTCGTCAACGGCGGCATCTCGGTCCACCAGCTCATGTCCGCGTACGAGCGGAACAAGGCGGCGTTCGCGGACGGGCAACTCGACATCCCGGAGAGCGGCAACGGCGTCCCCGACGTGCTGGACGAGGCCCGCTGGGAGCAGGAGTTCCTGCTCAGCATGCAGGTGCCGGACGGCGAGCCGGACGCGGGGATGGCCCACCACAAGATCCACGACCAGAACTGGACCGGGCTGCCGCTGCTGCCGCACCTGGACCCGCAGCCGCGCGAGCTGCACCCGCCGTCCACCGCCGCCACCCTCAACCTGGCCGCGACGGCGGCGCAGGCGGCGCGGCTGTTCACGCCGTACGACGCCGCGTTCGCCGCCAGGAACCTGGAGGCGGCCCGCAAGGCGTGGGCGGCCGCGAAGGCCGACCCGGAGCGGTACGCCGACCCGGCCGACGGCGTCGGCGGCGGCGCCTACAACGACGCCGACGTGAGCGACGAGTTCTACTGGGCGGCGGCGGAGCTGTTCATCACGACGGGCGAGAAGGAGTTCGAGGAGTTCGTGCTGGGTTCGCCGCACCACACCGGCGACGTCTGGCGCGATCGCGGGTTCGACTGGGGCAACACCGCGCAGCTGGGCCGCCTGGAGCTGGCGACCGTGCCGAACACGATCCCCGACCGGGGCCGGGTGCGCAGGTCGGTGATCGAGGGGGCGGACAAGTATCTCGCCGTCCAGAAGGCGCACCCGTACGGGCTGCCGTACAACCCGCCGGACTTCGACTGGGGCTCGAACAACCTGGTGCTCAACAACCTGGTCGTCGTGGCCACGGCCTACGACCTGACCGGGCGGGAGACGTATCGGGCGGCCGTACGCGAGGGCATGGACTACCTCCTGGGCCGTAACGCGCTCAACCAGTCGTACGTGACCGGCTACGGCGAGGTGGCCTCGAAGAACCAGCACAGCCGCTGGTACGCCCGCCAGCTCGACCCCGCTCTGCCGAACCCGCCGCGCGGCACGCTGGCCGGCGGCCCCAATTCCGCCATCCAGGACCCGGTCGCGCAACGCCTGCTGCAGGGCTGCAAGCCGCAGTTCTGCTACATCGACGACATCGAGTCGTGGGCCACGAACGAGCTGACCATCAACTGGAACGCCCCGCTGGCCTGGGTGGCGGCGTTCCTGGCGGACGGCGGCCGGCGTTCCGACTGCCGGGTGCGCTACTCGGGGCACGGCTCGTGGCCTGGCGGGTTCATCGCCCAGGTGGTGATCGAGAACACCGGCAGGCAGAGCGTGGACGGCTGGAGCCTGCGCTGGTCGTGGCTCGGCGGCCAGCGCGTCAAGGAGGGCTGGGGCGTGAAGCTGGCGCAGTCGGGCTCGGTGGTGACGGCCACGGGGCTGGGCTGGAACGACCAGATCAAGCCGGGCAGGTCGGTGACGTTCGGGTTCGCCGGCACCGGCGGCGCGGGCCCTGATCCGGCTCCCGAGGTCTTCCACCTGAACGGCGAGCGCTGCGCGTGACGGGCCAGGCCGTTGCACACGCTCCGTTGAACGGAATACTGTCGCCCCATGCCGAGGGGAACATCTGAAGTCAGCGAGCCGATGTACTTCGTGCTCACCGCCCTGCGCGCGGGCCCGCTGCACGGACACGCGATCAGCAAGTCGATCAAGGAGCTGTCCGCAGGCAGGGTGCAGCCGTCGGTCGGCACCCTCTACGGCATCCTGGAGCGGCTCAACGAGCGCGGAGTGATCACCGTCGACCGGGAGGAGACGGTCAACGGCCGCAACCGCCGCTACTTCAGGATCACCGACGAGGGCCAGGCGCTCGTGGAGGCCGAGGCCAGGCGGATGCAGGAGGCCGCCTCCCTCGTCCTTCGGCCGTCCAGCACATGACCGTCGCCCCGCCCGCGTCCGCCATGAGCGCTCTGGAGCGCCGCTACCGCAGGTTGTTGCGGGCCTATCCGCGCGCCTACCGCGCGGCGCACGGTGACGAGTTGCTCGACGTGTTACTGGAGTCGGCCGGCCCCGGCAGGACCGTGCCGGTGCCGAGGGAGGCGTGGGGCCTGCTGGCGGGCGGCGTGCGCAGCCGCATCGTGCACCTGGCGACGGGCAACCCCTGGAAGGACGGCCTGCACCTGGGCGTGACGGCCCTGGCGGCGGCTCAGCTGGCGGCGCTGCTGCCGTACGCGGGGGCGCTGCCGCTGTGGACGGCGGCGTCGGCGCTCGCCCTGGTCACCGTCCTGCGCGGGTGGGCGTGGGCGGCGATCCCGCTCACGCTGGTCGTCGGCATGAAGGCGGTCGCGATCGCGGGCGGCCGGCAGATCTTCGGCCTCACGCTGCTGCCCGTCTACCCGTCGCCGCTCGGCGATCAGGCGTTGTTCGCCGACAGCGACCCCTACGTGGTGGCGGGCGGCTACGCGGTCACGCTGGCCGGCCTGGGGGTGCTGGCCGCGCGCGGGCGGCCGCTGCAGGCCAGGTCGTGGTGGTGGTGCGCGGCGGCCGTGGCGGCCGCGTGGTCGGGCCCGCAGTGGATGGCGGAGGAGAGCACGTTCTCCCTCTCCCTGAGCAGGATGGCGGTGGAGGCGGCCGCGTTCGGGCTGGCGGCGGGGGGCGGTTACCTGGCGCGCGACTACCGGTGGGCGCTGGGGGCGGGGATCTATCTGGCGGTGGCGTCGGGTGACCTGGCCGCTCATTCCGCCGAGCTGACCAGGCAGCATCTGGCCTATTGGGGCGTGCTCGCGGTGCTGGCGCTCTGGGCCGCCGGCGCGCCCTTCCGGCAACGGCGGCACTGCCTGGATTGACCATACTTCGTTGAACGGAGTATGTTTGCGGCATGCCGTACAAACACCACGTGCGCACGATCCTGCCCATGGCAGCCCTGGCCGTGCTCTGCGGCTGCGGGGGCGCCACAGGGACCGCCGCGCCCTCGCCCAGCGCGACGAGCGACAAGAAGCACCAGCTCGAAGCGGCCAAGGCCGACTGCATGAAGCAGAAGGGCTTCAAGTACGTCCCGTTCGTGTCGCGCAGCCAGCAGCCGGACACCGACGAGAGCCGCAAGCGCGCGGCAGGCGACTACCAAGCGTTGCGGAAATATCGCGAAAAATACGGGTTCGGGGTGTTCGCCCTGTTCGTCTATCCGAAGGAAATGGGGAACCCAGCCGTCAAGCCCGACAACCCTGAGATCAATCCCAACTGGAAGATCCAGTCCTCGCTCTCCAAGGCACAGATCGGCGCCTACAGCAAGGCCCTGGACGCCTGCATGGCCACGGCGGCCGGCCAGGTGCTCGGCCTGAATCTGAAGCCGGGCACCGACTACTACGCCGAGCACAACAAGGCCCGCAGGCGCGCGCTCAAGAGCAGCGTCAACAGCGATCCCGAGCTGGTCGAGCTCGCCGGCGCCATGGCCACCTGCCTGAAGGGCAAGGGCCACGCGATCAGCGACACCACGCCGCTGGCCATGGCGGAGCGCGGCCCGGACAAATTCCGCGCCCAGGAGGACAGGCTGGGCCGGGCGCAGCGGGACGACGTGCCCGACGTCGCGCCTCCGGCGAAGGAGGGCGAAGTGCCGATGATCTACGCGCCAACCCTCACCCCTGAGGAGGCCAGACCCTACCTGAACAGGGAGATCAAGGCGGCGCTCGACGACCTGGAGTGCGGCAAGGACTTCTACCTCGCCTACCTACCGCGCGAGCAGGCGATCAACAAGCAGGTCAGCGACCAGTTCGGCATGTGAAGCCCCTATGAAGTCGCCACGCAGGCTCCTGGCCGGCGTCATCGCCAGCGTCGTCGTCATCGCCGCCGTGGGCTGGGCGCTGAGCACCCGGCTCCGCTCGCCCGCCGACGAGGCGGTCCGCAGGGCCGCGCCCCGGCCCTCGCTCGTCACCGCCTCCGTCGAGCGCCGCAAGCTCGTCAGCACCGTCGCGACCAGCGGCACCCTGGAGTACGGCTCGCCCCTGCCCATCAGCCTCGCCGGCGTGGTCGGCGGCCCAGTGGGTGACGCCGGCGGTGGCGCGTCCGGACTTCAGCGGGCGACCCGGGCACCGCGCAAGGGCCGGATCAAGGAGGGCGCGGTGCTGATGGAGGTCAACGGCCGCCCGGTGTTCGTGCTGCGTGGCTCCGTGCCGATGCACCGCACGATCGCCCCCGGCAGCAAGGGCGACGACGTCGAGCAGTTGCAGCGGGCGCTGCGCAGGCTGGGCTTCGGCGGCCCGCTGTCGGGCGCGTTCGACCGTGCCACGATCGCCGCGGTCACCGGGATGTACACGAGGAAGGGATACGAAGCCCAGCAGCCGACACTGACCGACCGGCAGGCGTACGACACGCTGCGCAAGGCCGTACAGACGGCGCAGGAGACCCTCGCGACCGAGAAGAAGGCGCTCGACCAGGGCCGCGACGTACTGCCGCTGAAGGTCAAGCTCGACAACGCCGAGTCGGACATGACGTCGGCGAAACGGGCGCTGAAGAAGGCCGAGGCGCAACGGCTGACGCCCGAGGACGAGACCAAGCTCGCGGCGGCAGACGCGGCCGTGCGCGCGGCGGAGGAGAAGCTGGCGGCGGCCGAGCAGGCACTGGAGGCGGCCAGGACCCAGCCACCGGCCGACACGAGCGTGCTGCGGATGAGGGTGGAGAACGCCAGGGCCGACCTCGCCGCCGCCCACGAGGCGCACGGCCGCATCCTGGAGGAGGCGCGGCAGGCCAGGGAGAAGCGGCTGGAGGAGCTGCGCAAGGCGGTGCGCACCGCCAAGGACACGCTGGTCACGGCCCGGCAGGCGCTGCGCCAGGCCAGGCAGCTCTCCCCCACCATGCTCAAGGTGGCGGGCGCCAGGAAGGACGTGGCGGCAGCCAAGTCGATGCTGGCCGAGTACGCTCGCACGTACGGCACCTCCATCCCGCCCGGCGAGGTGGTGTTCCTGCCGAAGCTGCCCGCCCGGGTGCAGAAGGTGTCGGTGAAGGCCGGGCAGCGGATCGAGGACGAGGTCGCCACCGTGACCAGCTCGTCGTTCATGGTGACCGCGAGCGTCGAGGCGGCGGAGTCCGAGCTGCTGCGCGAGGGCATGGAGGCGAGCGTCGAGCTCGACACGGGCAGGACGTACCGCGCCACGCTCACCGCGGTCGGCGACCGGGCCAAGGTGCCGGGCGCTGAGGAGCCCGCGGACGGCGCCGTGCCGATCCTGCTCACGCCCGCCAAGAGCAAGGGGCTCAAGGCGGGGACGGCGGTGACGGCGCGGGTCACCGTGGGGGCGACCGAGGAGCCCGTGCTGGTGGTTCCGGTGGCCGCGGTGATCACCTCGGCGGACGGGAGGGCCCGCGTACGCGTCGAGTACGCGCCCGACAGGACCAAGGACGTCGAAGTGCGCACGGGCCTGACCGCGGACGGGAATGTCGAGGTCACCGGCGCGCTCAAGGAGGGCGACCGGGTGGTGGTCAGCGGTGGCTGAACCGGTCATCGAGCTGGCGGAGGTGTGCAGGGAGTTCCCCGCCCAGCCGCCAGTCCGCGCCCTCGACCGCGTCACGCTCAGAGTGGACAGGGGCGACTACCTGGCCGTCGCGGGCCCGTCGGGCTCCGGCAAGTCCACCCTGCTCAACGTGCTCGGCCTGCTCGACCGGCCCAGTTCGGGCAGCTACCGGCTGGACGGCACCGAGACCACGGCCCTGCGCGACGGCGCCAGGACCCGGTTGCGCGGCGACCGGATCGGCTTCGTCTTCCAGTCGTTCCACCTGCTGCCCCACCGCAGCGTCGTGGAGAACGTCATGCTCGCCGAGGTCTACCGCGGACGGAAGAAGGCGGGCATCAAGCCGGCGGACTCCGGCGGCGCGGCCGTGGGCTTACGCGCGGTCAAGCAGGGGCGGGGCGGCAGGCGCGCACGGGCGAAGGCCGCGCTGGAGCGGGTCGGCGTCGCCCACCGCGCCGGCTTCCTGCCCGGCCTGCTGTCCGGCGGCGAACGCCAGCGGGCGGCCATCGCCAGAGCGCTCATGGGCGAGCCGTCCCTGCTGCTGTGCGACGAGCCCACCGGCAACCTCGACAGCCGCAACACCGAGGCGGTGCTCGGCCTGTTCGACGAGTTGCGCGGGCAGGGGCTGACGATCGTGGTCATCACGCACGAGCGGGAGGTCGGCGCGCGGGCCGAGCGGCGGGTGCGCATCACCGACGGTGTGCTGGTGGAGGAGGACTGATGCACGTACGCGACCTGATCGGCGAGGCCGTCGCCGGCATGCTCGCCCGGCCGGTGCGCTCGGCCCTCACCACGCTCGGCACCGTGCTCGGCATCACCACGCTGGTCGTCACGCTCGGCGTGGCCGCGACCGCGGGCAACCAGATCGTCGGCCGTTTCGACGCGCTGGTGGCCACGGCCATCACCGTGGAGGTGCCCGAGTCGGAGCACACCCCGCTCGTGGAGTGGGACGCGATCGACCGGCTGACCCGGCTGCGCGGCGTGGAGTCGGCCGCCGCGGTGGCCGAGAGCAAGGACAGCACCAACCTGTCCGTACGCTCCAACGACATCGTGGATCCGACCAGGGTCACCACGCAGTCCTTGACCGTGCTGTCCGCGACGACCGGGTTGCCGCAGGCGGCGCGCGGCCGGATGGTGCAGGGCCGCTTCTACGACACGGGACACATCCGGCGGGGCGACCGCGTGGCGGTGATCGGCGACCAGGCGGCCCGGGCGCTCGGCGTCACCCGGCTCGACCGGTCACCAGCGATCTTCATCGGCAAGCACGCGTACACGGTCATCGGCATCATGGGCGACCTGCGCCGCGAGCGTGACCTGAGCACGGCGGTGATCGTGCCGCCCACCGCGGGCCGGCAGTTCGGGCTGCGCGACGTCACCCGGGTGCTGGTCAACACCACTCTGGGCGCCGCCGATCTGATCGCCGGCCAGGCGCCTGCCGCGCTCAGCCCGGGGAACGGCGACATGCTCCACGTGGTCGCCCCGACGAGCCCCACCCGGGCCCGTGACCAGGCGCAGGACGACGTCAACGCGCTCTTCCTGATCCTCGGCCTGGTGTCCCTGGTCGTGGGGGCCGTCGGCATCGCGAACGTCACCCTCGTCACCGTCATGGAACGCGTACCGGAGATCGGCCTGCGCCGCTCGCTCGGCGCCGCCCGGCGGCACATCGCCGCCCAGTTCCTGCTGGAGTCGACGCTGATCGGGCTGACCGGCGGCGTGATCGGCGCCAGCCTGGGCGTGGTCACCGTGGTCGCCGTCTCGGCCGCCCAGCAGTGGACGCCGCTGCTGGACGTGCGCCTGGCGATCGCCGCGCCCATCGCGGGGGCCGTGGTGGGGCTGCTGGCCGGGCTCTACCCGGCGCTGCGCGCGGCCAGAATGGAGCCGGTGGACGCACTGAGGTGAAGCACAGGGCGGCTGCCGGGAAGATTCTCCATCAAGTGATTGACTGAAACGTGTCGGCCGAACTACGTTCGGCAGCATGTCACCTGCCGAGACCGCACAGGTCGCGCTGATCCTCAAGGTCGCGACCCAGCTGTTCGCCGCGCTGGGCTACGACGGCACCTCGACGCGCCAGATCGCCGACGCGGCCGGGCTCAACATCGCCACCGTCAACTACCACGTGGGCGGCAAGCGCGAGCTCTACCTCGCCGTCATGGAGCGCGCGCACCAGGCGGAGAAGGCGGCCCTGGAGCAGGCGCTCGACCGACTGCGCGGCGACGACCCCGCGGCCGGGATCCACCGGCTGGTCGACGACTACCTCGACTTCTGCGTGGACAACCCCGAGGTGCCCGCCCTGTGGATGCACCGATGGCTCTCCGACGCGGGCGACATCACCGAGCTGGAGCGCCGCTACGTGCAGCCGCTCTTCGCCGCGGTCACCGCCACCATGCGGCCCATCGCCGAGTCGGGGCTGATCGACGCCAGAGTGGACCTCGAATACGCGATGTGGACGGTCGTCTGGTCCGTGCACGGCTTCGCCAAGGGCGGAGTGCTCGACGACCAGGGCCGCCGCAGAGGAGCCGGCGACCGGGCCGCGCTGCGCCGTTTCCGCGCCCACCTGCACCTGACCCTGCACCGCATGCTCGGCCTGCCGGGCGACCCCCGGTGAGCTTCGCCCCCGAAGGAGCCCGCGTGAACCTCCCCCTGACCGGACGGACGGCCGAAGACCTGCTGACCGAGATCTCCAGGCTCAAGGGGAACGACTTACCGGTGCGCGGCGGCCAGGTGACCGCGTACGTCTACGACACCGGGCGGGCCGAGATCGGCGAGGCGGCGGCGCGGGCGTACGCCGAGATGCTGGAGGTCAACTGCCTCGACCCGACCGCGTTCCCCAGCGTGGTCGAGATGGAGCGGCAGGTCGTCGGCGCGGTAGCGGACCTGCTCGGCGGCGGCCACGGCATCTTCACCAGCGGCGGCACCGAGTCGATCATGCTGGCGGTCAAGGCCGCCCGCGACGCCGCCAGGAGCACGTGCCCGAACCTCGTGCTGCCGGTCACCGCCCACCCCGCCTTCCACAAGGCGGCGCACTACCTCGGGATCGAGGTCGTGCCGGTGCCCGTGGACCTGGAGACGTACAAGGTGCGGGCCTGCGACGTCGGGGCCGCGATCGACGCGGACACGATCCTGGTGGTCGCGTCCGCGCCCTCCTACCCTCAAGGGGTGGTCGACCCGATCGAAGAGGTCGCCGCCGTGGCCGCGGGCGCGGGCGTTCCGTGCCACGTGGACGCGTGCGTCGGCGGGTGGCTGCTGCCGTGGTTACGGGAGGCGGGAGCGGCGGTCCCGCCGTTCGACCTGTCCGTGCCGGGGGTCACGTCCCTCTCCTGCGACCTGCACAAGTTCGGATACGCCCCCAAGGGCGCCTCGGTGGTGCTGTTCGCCGATCCGGCGATGCGGCGCCGGGCGTACTTCGCCTCGGCGGCCTGGCCCGGCTACACGATCATCAACGCGACCGTGCAGAGCTCCCGCTCGGCGGGCCCGCTCGGCGGCGCGTGGGCCACCCTGCAGGCGCTCGGCAGGCAGGGGTACGTCGAGCTCGGCCGGGCCGCACTGGAGGCGACGGCCAGGCTGCGCGAGGGGATCTCCGCGATCCCCGGGCTGCGCGTGCTGGGCGAGCCGGAGTCGTCGCTGCTGGCGTTCACCGGGGACGGGATCGACGTGTTCGTACTGGGGGACGAGGCCCGGGCGCGGGGCTGGTTCCTGCAGCCGCAGCTCTCCTACGCCGGCATCCCGGCCAACCTGCACGTCACGGTCACGGGGGCGACGATGTCAGGGGTGGAGGCCATGCTGAAGGTCATCGCCGAGTCGGCCGAGGCCGCCCGGCTGCGCGGCCCGGTCGTGCTGCCCGACGGGCTGGTCGAGCTGGTGGCGGGGCTGGACCTGGACGCGCTGGACGACGCCGCGTTCGCGGAGCTGGCCGCCTCGGTGGACGTGGACCTGCGGCCGGGGGCGGGGCAGCCGGAGATGGCGACGGTCAACGCCGTCCTGGACGCGCTCCCCGCGTCGAGCAGGGAGGGGGTGCTGGTGCGCTTCCTGTCGATCGTCTACGGCCCGTAGGGCCGCGAAGGCGCGGCGCCCGTGGCGAGCGCCGCGCCTGTGCGAGGGCCTGGATCAGGCGGTGGGGCAGGTGTAGGAGAAGGCTCTCGTCTCGGCGGCGGCGTTCGGGGCGGTGACCACGAGCCGGATGTCACCCGCGATGGTCGGAGGACCGGTCGGCGTGAGGCCGATGGCCACCGGGTGAACGCCCGCCCTGTCGAGCTCGACGGTGGTGGGGAGGGAGGTGGTGGCGCCGTTGATGACCCAGTGGTAGGTCAGCGTGGTCGGATCCGTCACGGTGATGTCGGCGAAGACATCGACGGCGGGGCTGGAGCCCAGCCCGCACGTCGCGTTGTCAGGGGCGGTCCGCAGGTTGGAGATCGACGCCGTCACGACGGCGTCCTTGCACGTCACCTTGGTGGAAGCGGTGTTGGAGTACGTGTGGTCCGGGCCGACGATCTCGATCCGGCGCTTGACGCCGCCGCTCTCGGACGCCGTCACCGTGTGGCTCACGCTCTGGGCGGCGGAGTGGCGGGGGAAGTACAGGGACACGACGGGACCGCGGTAGCCCGGACCGGCCCAGCGGTACTTCACGGTCGTGCTCGCGCCGTGGGCGTCGACGATGCCGTGGAACTTCCTGCCGACCGGGCAGCCGCCCTGGTAGTCGACGGGCGCGCTCACCGCGGCCGTCGCTTTGGCGTCAGCCTCGCACCGCACCTCGTAGTACGCCCGGCCGGAGTAGGTGTGGTCGGGACGCACGATCTCGAGCGCCACCCAGCCCTTGTGGCTGCCGCCGGGCTTGAAGGAGTAGTGGACCCTGCGATCGTCCCAGACCTTGACGCTGCCGGAGTCCACGACGTGACCGTTCCGCAGCCAGCGGTACTTCACCCATGAGGGCTTGCCGACGCGGATCGAGCCGACCGCGTCGATCCGGGAGTCGCAGGAGTCGGTGGAGCGGTCCACCTTGACGTGGGCCTTGACCCAGGACCTCTGTGCCGGCTTGAGCACGATCCGCTTCTCACAGTCGACCGAGAAGTAGCCCTTCCTGGAGGTCGTCTTCCGAGGCGAGAGGACCTGCAGGGCCTGCCAGTTCTTCTTCACGTCCTTGTTGAAGGTGGCGGACTCCTTGAAGGAGACCCACCTGGCGCTCGTGCCCTTGAGCGTGTAGGACTTCACCTTGCTCTTGGAGCCGTCGCCGTGCAGCCAGCGGTAGACGACCCGCGTCCTGCTGCTCGTGGGCTTGATCTTGACCTTCGAGGAGAAGGTGACCCTGACCGGGCATCCTCCCTCGTAGTCCTTGGGGGAGGCCTTCGGCGTCACCACCGAAACCTTCGGCGTGGCGGCCTTGGCGGCCCCGGTGCTCGCAGCCGCCGCGGAAGCGGTCAGCAGTCCGGTGGTCATGGTCGCGGCCATGGCCAGGCCGACGCCGAGCGCCGCCAGCCTGCGGACTAAACCCTTGGACATCATGAAGGTGTTGCTCCGTTCAGAGAGGCGATAACGCTCTGAAGCGGTTGCCGCGACCCGAGTCGTGCCAGGCCCCTACGACAAAGCTTCGGCAAGCCTCCTTACCTAAGCACGGGAAAGCCCCTTTCTCCCTCATTTTGGAGCACGAAGTATGTCTCATTGTTACTACCTTTTCAGCGATTGCCATGCGATACCCATCGATTTCATGCCGGAGTATTCAGGCGGCCCCGGAGGCCCGCTTGCTGGAGGTCGCCGGATCTCCTGCTGCAGATGCTCGTACAGTTCGGTCAGGGTCGCGCCGCACCGCACGTTGGAGAGCCCACCGTCCGTGCGCACGAGGGCGGTACGGAACGCGATGTAGCCGCCTCCAGCGCCTTCCATGATCTTCCAACCTGGAAGCCTTCCGTCCATCACACCACCGCCAGGTCGGCCCGCACGACGCGGAGACCGCCCCTGATGAGGTCCGTGCCGCATCGGGCACTGAGCCCCGCCACGATGCCCAGGCTCCGACCGGCCTCCTCCATGGACGCCGTCCGGGGAGGCTCGAAGCACGGCGCCGACGTCCGGGTGCCCGGGTCGATCACCTCCAGACGGACGAAGCCGGCGCCGAAGCACAGCCGCAGCCTCACCCAGTCGCGCCCCGCCCTTCCGGCACGTGCTGGATGACGTTGGCCACCAACTCGGCGACGATCTGGAGCGCGTCGGCCCGGACGGCGGCAGGAGCGTCGGCGAGCCACAGTCCGATCGCCTGGCGCGCCTGCCACGAGGTACGGTCCCCGCGACGCAGCGTCGTCCCCCTCCAAAGGGATATGTCCGGTCTCTCCGTTGTGTAGTTTTTTGACCCCTTCGAAATCCTGAGCATGGGTCTGAATGCCTTTCTTGCGTCCTTGAACTCCTTCCCAGTGCGGCCCTCACATAGCTCGCGCCTTCGTCGGCGGTGCCAAGCTCGGCGAATTCGACTTCTGACCCACCGCCAGGCTCCGACTCGTGGCACCCCGTGCATGAAGCGTGTGGATCAGGGCTGTCACATACCTTCAGGGGAGCGGAGCCTGACGTGAGGCTTTCCTGCGGTGTACGGCCATCGCCGCCCCGAGGGCGAGGGCGGCATATCCGCAGGTCACGGTCAAACCTGCCCACGGCGGGAGCGGGTAATAGCCGCCGAGCAGTGACTGGTCCACGTCCACATGCGCGAACGTGGGAACGCTCTGCGTGATCGCGAACCCGGCGGCAGGGGTGATCACCAGCAGCCATGGCACCAAGCCCGCGGTCGCCACCAGGTAAGGCACGACGACCAGCGCGATGGCCAGCCCGACGGCGACCACGGCCCGCCTGACCAGCGCGGCGAGGCCCAGAGCCAGCACCGCGGCGACCGCGGTCAGCGCCGCGTAGCCGACCACCACCCGGAGCCCGGTGGCCAGGGTGATCGGCTGAATCGGGTTCTGGTTGGCACGCAACATCGCCAGACCGACAGGAACCACCACCCCCGAGGTCACCAGCCCCGCCACGAACGCGACCGCGCCGACCACCACGGCCTTGGCCCCCAGCACCCGCCCCGGATGCGGCCCGCCCGGCAGGCCGGTCCCGATCAGCCCGCGCCGGCGTTGCGCCGTGACGAACGTGACCGCCACCACGAGCACGGGGATCAACCCCACGGCCCCGCCGGTCAGCATGAGGTCAGCGCGCAGACCGCCCTCCACCGGGGCGGGCCCGATGTCACCGACCCCGGTCACGATGAGCTTGCCGCCGGACTCGACGACCCCGCCCGGGTGATGCGGAGTCGTGCCGTCGGACTCCATGGAGACGCCGACGTCGTCACGCCGCCACGAACCGTTCGCACCCTGCAACGCGACCTGATCGAAGGTGGCGGTGACCTCGGCGAAGGCTTTCGCCCCCTCCCACAACACGCCTGGCGAGGTGGCGAACAACCCGATCTCCACCGTCTCCGCCAACCCCGTCAGCTTGACCGTGCTGACCTCGGTCCACGCCTTGCCGTCATCTGACTCATAGCCGGTGACGGTGTCACCCGACCTGGTCAGCCGCAACCACTGAGGGCCATTGTGAGGACCACCGGCCACGTCATGGATGAAGTTGTGCTGCATCCGCACGCCATGAGCCCCGGTGAGCATGACAGCCGCGTACGGTGAGCCCTGCCGAAGACTCTGCCTGACCAGGAGCCCGGCCTTCGCCCACGGCACCACCCCCTCCTTGACGTTGCGCACCCCCGGTACGGCGTCCGGCATCCGCATCTGCCCGGTCATGTCCGACACACGGGCGACGATGCCGCCGTCCCCCTTGAGCGGCTGGTGCACGAAGTAGTACCTGTCGTTGACCGCCGTGCCATCAGGTCCCACCAAAGGCGCGGGGCAGGGGCCCTCCCCCTTCCCGGTCACGCAAGTACTGCGGACACCCCCGGCGATCAGCAGTCCGAGCGACACGGTGACCAGCACGGAGGCCGCCATGGTGAGCACCCAGACGCGCGAGGAGCGGAACGTGGCCCACTCCCCGCGCAGCAACGCGGAGAACCCGGCCTGTTGGCGGGATCGGTGGGGCGTGAATGAACTCATGCCGACGGTTGTACGCCGCACCCGGTTCCAGCCGGGTCGCAGCCGCTGCGACCCGGCTGGAACCGGGGATCTGGCATCGTCAAAGCATGGCACCTCGACCCGGCGGCAGGTTCGGCCGCACGATGAGCGGCGGTGAGGGGCGGTGAGGGTCCTCGTCGTCGAGGACTTCGAGGTCCTCGCCCGCTCCATCGGAACCGGGCTGCGCCGCGAGGGCATGGCCGTCGACGTCGTCCTGGACGGAACCGCCGCCCTCGACCGCCTGGCCGCCACCCGCTACGACGTGGTGATCCTCGACCGCGACCTCCTGACCTCACCGGCCACCTGCCGCCTCCGGGATGGCACCCGCGTTGCATGCTGAGGAGATGAGGTCGCAGATCGCCGGACTCAGGCTCGGAGTTCCGCTGTCCCTGTCCGGAAGGTACGCGCGCTTCGGCGAGCAGGCCAGGCTCGGGCTGGAGATCTGGCAGGCCGCCGAGGACGGTGCGGAAGTGGTCGTCGAGGACGATCGCAGCGATCCGGAGGTGCTGGAGCGGGTGCTGCGCGGGCTGGCGGTCCGGTGCGACCTGCTGCTGGGGCCGTACTCCACGCATCTCATGCGCAGGGCGGGGCGGGTCGCCGCAGACCTAAACCGGCTGGTGTGGAACCACGGCGGGGCCGGTGACGATGTGCAGGCGGCGTATCCCGGACATCTCGTGTCGATCCTGGCGCCGGCGAGCGCGTACGCGGAGCCGTTCGTCCGGCGGCTGGCCGAGGACGGCGAGCGGGACCGGTTGTGGGTCGTGCCCGGCAAGGGGAGTTTCGGACGGCAGGTGGCGGCGGGCGCCGAATGGGCCGCGCACGAACGCGGCATCCCGGTGACCGTGGCCCGGCCCGGTGACGCGCTGCCCGTCGGCGGGTCGTGGAATCTGCTGTGCTGCGGGTCCTTCGAGGAGGACGTCGAGGTGGTCCGGCGGGGCGCGGGCGCGCGGGCGATCTGCGCCGTGGCGGCCGGGGTGCGGGCGTTCGGCGAGGCGGTCGGCGATCCGCACGGGATCTACGGGGTCGGGCAGTGGTTCCCGGATGGCGGGGGCGAGGCGGCGGTCGGGATGCCGGAGCGTGACTTCGTGGCCGCCTACCGGGAGCGGGCCGGGACCGTGCCCGACTATCCGGCCGTGCAGGCGGTGGCCGCCGCCGTCGTCGCGACCCATTGCGCCACACTGACCGGGAGCACCGGACGTGCCGAACACGCCGAACGCGCCGGACGTGCCGGGCGCGCCGCGTTGTGGGCCGCTGCCACCGCTCTGGAGACGACCACGCTGTTCGGGGCTTTCCGGGTCGACCCGGGCAGCGGTGCTCAGATCGGGCATCGGGCCGCGCTCACCCGCTGGCCGTAGCGGGCCGACATCATGCGCCCGCCGTAGCGGGCCGACCGGCGGTAGCCCACCCGCCGACCAATAGCGGACGGCCGCATGCGCCCACCGTGATGGGCCGGCCCGCCGTGGCAGGCGGGCCGGCCCGGGTGCGGCTCGTGCCCCCGCCAGAGTGGGCGCGAGCCGCACGGCTTTCAGCTCCGGCTGATCCGTACCGCGTCGGCGATGACGTAGCCGGTGCCCGAGGTCCACCGGCTCACGCCCACGACGTTGTAGGTGCCGGCGTTGAGCGAGAAGGAACCGATGCTGCGCCAGGACCCGCCGCCGGATCTCTGGTCGACGTAGACGGTCCGGTTGCCGCTCGATGTCGCCACGATGTACGGCGCCGAGCTGTTGTACCCGGCATCAGACGGATACCAGACCTCCACGTGGTACGTGCCCGCGCTCGGGATGGTGGCCGAGTACCAGGCCGGGTCGCTGGAGGAGACCGGGTCGGCGAAGCGGTAGTCGGCGCCGTGGCGCTGGCTGGAGAAGGTGGACGTGCCCCAGTTGGCGCTGGCGGTGAACTGGCCGGAGGTGGCGTTGTCGACGGTCGTCGTCCACGACGGGGGGTTGCCGCCACCGGTCACGTAGTTCATGTACGTGGTCCAGTTCCAGTTCCTGCCCGGGTCGGTGTGGGTGGCGCCGGGCACCTCATTGTGCCCGATGATGCCGGTCCGGGTCTTGGGGATGCCGTACTTGTCGCAGAGGTGGCGCGTCAAGGCGGCGGAGGCCCGGTACATCGCGTCGGTGAACCATGACGCGTCGTCGACCCAGCCTTCGTGCTCGATGCCGATCGAGCGGGTGTTGTAGGACCAGTTGCCCGCGTGCCAGGCGACGTCCTTGTCGCGCACCATCTGGGTGATGGCGCCGTTGGACGACTTGACCACGTAGTGGGCGGAGACGTTGGCGCTCGGGTTCTGGAACCAGGAGATGGTGCCGGCGTACGAGCCCTGGGTGACGTGGACGATCACCCGGTCGATGTTGTAGCTCGATTCTCGGCTGGAGGCGGTGTAGTTGCCGGAGTTGGCCGCGACCCAGGCGGCCGGCGGGTAGTCGGGGCTCGCGGCGGCCCGCGCGTTGAGGTCGCGGGCGTTGGCCAGGTCGCCGCGGTCGGCGGTGACCTCCTGCGGCTTGACCTGCACACCACGGATGTCGATGCCGAGACCGAGCCCTTCGTAGACGGCGTCGGCGTACAGGCGGGCGAGCTCGGGGGAGCTCGCGTTGCCGTACTTGGCCACGGCCTGGTACCAGCGGCCGATGTCCTTCCTGGCCGCCTCGTCGAGGCCGAGCTTGTCGGCGTGGACCCGCAGGACGGCGGCGCCGCCGAGGATGTTGGCCTCGTCGTCGGCGCGCAGCTTGTCGACCGGGAGCTTGGTGAGCTCGGCGGCCTGTTCGAGCGAGTGGTTGGTGGGGTTGCTGACCAGATGCATCACGCCGTAGCCCCCGCTGGCGCTGGGCTCGCCGCCGTGGCCGTCGAGGTGGGTCTCGGCGTAGGCGAGGGCGACGAGCAGGTCGCGGGGAACGTCGTGTTCGGTGGCCGCGCGGTCGAACGCGGCGGCGAGCGGGTTCTCCTCGGCCGTGGCGACGGCGGGCTGGCCTGCGACGATGAGCAGGACGGCGAGGAGGGAGGTGGCGAGGGCGGCTAATCGCGTGCGGGCGAGAGTCATGGGTGCTCCTCGTTGGGGGTAACGGGGGCACGGTACGACACCTTCCTGACTAATGTCGATAATTGACATTACTTCTCGGTTAAGTGAAACTTTTCGCCCCACCTTTCCGGGAGACGAGCGCCTCGTGAGATTGGGCCCCTGAAAACTATTGCGCTTTCACCGAGTGGCGCTGAAACTTCCTTTCGTGACCGCGCTCCTGCGTACCGTCCTGGTGGCGTTCACCGCCGCACTCGTCGGCATCGTGGCCCCCACCTCCGCCTCCGCTTCCGCCTCAGACTCGGCCTCCGTGTCAGCGGCCTGCGAGACCGACCCGGCCACCCCGAAGCGCCAGCTCAGGGCCATGTGGATCTCCTCGGTCGCGAACATCGACTGGCCGAGCCGCACCGGGCTGAGCGTGTCGGCGCAGCAGGCGGAGTTCCGCGCCTGGCTGGACCTGGCCGTACGCAAGCGCATGAACGCCGTGATCGTGCAGATCAGGCCGACGGCCGACGCCTTCTGGCCGTCGCCCCACGAGCCGTGGTCGCAGTGGCTGACCGGCACCCAGGGCCGCGACCCCGGCTACGACCCGCTGGCGTTCATGGTGAACGAGGCACACGCCCGCAACCTGGAGTTCCACGCCTGGTTCAACCCGTACCGGATCGCCAACCACGACGACCCGAGCAGGCTGGTGTCCACGCACCCCGCGCGCAGGAACCCCGGCTGGCGCTTCGCCTACGGCGGCAAGCTCTACTACAACCCGGGCATCCCGGAGGTCCGCGCCTTCATCGAGAACGCGATCATGGACGCCGTCTCCCGCTACGACGTGGACGGCGTGCACCTCGACGACTACTTCTACCCCTATCCGGTGAGCGGCCAGACCATCCCCGACTCCGCCACGTACGACAGGTACGGCGCCGGGTTCGCCACCATCGGCGACTGGCGGCGCAACAACGTCAACCTCCTCGTACGCGAGCTCGACCAGCGCATCCACGGCGCCAAGCCGCACGTGTCGTTCGGCATCAGCCCGTTCGGCATCTGGCGCAACGCCGGCACCGACCCGCTCGGCTCGCGCACCTCGGGCCTGCAGTCGTACGACGCGATCTACGCCGACAGCCGCGAGTGGGTCAAGCAGGGCTGGGTCGACTACATCTCGCCGCAGATCTACTGGCACATCGGGTTCTCCACCGCCGCGTACGAGGTGCTCACCGCCTGGTGGTCGGACGTGGTCAGGGACACCGGCGTGCGGCTCGTCATCGGCCAGGCCGCCTACCGGGCGGGCGCGTCCGGGGAGGACGCCGCCTGGCAGGACCCGGCCGAGCTGAGCGACCACCTGCACGACAACAGGAAACATCCCGAGGTGGTCGGCGACGTGTTCTTCAGCGCCAAGGACGTCAGGGCCGACAGGATCGGCGCGTTCACCCGGGTCGTCGACGCCCACTACACCAGGCCCGCGCTGTTGCCCGCGCGCGGCTCGGGCAACGCGCCGGCCGCGCCGTCGATCACCTCGGCCGCGCGCGCCTCGGACGGCGTCCGGCTGGCCTGGACGGGCTCGGGCACCGCGTACGCGGTGTACCGGGTGGACGGGGCGCGGTCCTCGGCCGACCCGTGCTTCTTCGCCGACGCCCGCAACCTGGTCACGACGACCCGGCAGACCACGTTCACGGACACGACCGCCGGCGGGTTGGCCTACACGTACTACGTGAGCGCGCTCAACCGCACCCACCAGGAGGGTTCGCCGAGCGCGGGCCGGGTCGTGGAGGCGGGCGGCGGCACGTTCAGCGTCGTGGTGGACAACGCCGGCTCCGGCTTCACCGCCAGCGCGAGCTGGGGCACCTCAGCCTTCTCCGGGCAGCGGCACGGCACCGACTACCGTTTCGCCGACCCGGTATCGGCCAGCGACCCCGCCTGGTTCCGGGCGGCCATCCCCAGCGCGGGCGACTACCGGGTGGAGGTGTGGTATCCGTCCGACGCCGGCTACAACAGCGCGACCCCGTACATCGTGGCCGCCTCCGGCGGTAACCGGACGGTCGTCGTCGACCAGCGCTCGGGGGGCGGGCAGTGGCGGGCGCTCGGGACGTACCCGCTGGCGGCCGGCACCTACAACGTGGTCGGCGTGAGCCGCTGGACGTCCGCCACGGGATACGTGATCGCCGACGCGGTCCGCATCACCAGGGCTTGACGCCGTCGCTGAACGGAGCGTGCGGCTGGAGGGTGGGCACGCCCGGCCCGCGATCGTACGATGAGCCGGTGGACGGAGCCCGCCCGCGGCCGATCGACGCGATCGCGGTCATGGTCGCGGCAGGCCTGACCGCGGCGACCGGCTACCAGGGTCTGGTGCTGGCGCTCCTGATGGCGCCGGCGCTGTCGCTGCTCTGGATGCGCAGGGCCCCGCTCACGGTCGCGTGGATCAGCGCGGGCACGGCGCTCGCCCTGCCCGTGCTTCTCGTGTTCGCGGGGCCCGCCGTGGTCCCGCCCGTGGGCGCGCCGCTCTGGCCGCCCACGGCCGCGTTCGCCGCGTACGGCGCGATGGCGTTCGCCAGAAACCGGCCCAACGATCGGCTCCGTGACGGGGCCAGTCGGCCCGGTGATCGGCACCCCGCGGGCGCGCAGTGGCTGCCGGTGATCGTCCTGGCGCTCGCCGTGCTGGCGCTGCCCCACCAGATGCCCCTCGTCCTGCGCACCGAGGCGGTGATCGCGCTCGCGGTCATGTACGGGATGTACACCGCCCTCCGGACCCGGCTCCAGCGCGGGCAGGCGGAACGGGCCGAGCGGATCGAGCGCGAACGGCTGGCGGGCGAGATGCACGACGTGGTCACCTATCGCGTGAGCCGGATGGTGCTGCAGGCCGGGATGCTGGCCATGAGCGCGCCCGACGAGCGGGTGCGGGCGGCGGCCGAGGAACTGCGGGCCACGGGCTGCGAGGCGCTGGACGAGCTGCGCCACATGGTGGCGCTGCTGCGGCGTGCTTCAGGAGAGGGCTTCGACCTGGGGCTTCCGCTGCCCGACCTGCGGCCGCTGATCACCGAGTCGGCCTGCGCGGGGGTGCCCGTCGAGCTGGCGGTGACCGGCACGCCCGCGCCGGTGCCTGGCGTGGTGGGGCGGGTGGCGTACCTGCTGGTGCAGGAGGCCCTGACGAACGTGCGCAAGCACGCGCCCGGCGCGGACGTGCGGGTGCAGGTGAGCTACCGGCCAGGAGCGGTACGGCTGAGCGTGCGCAACACGCCCGGCCGGCCGGACGCCTGGGTCGCCCTCAGCGATCCAGGCATGGGCCTGCTCGACCTGTGCCGGCACGTGGAGCTGGCCGGCGGCACCATGGAGATCGGCCAGGACGTCGACGGCGGCTTCCGCGTCGAGGCGTCCTTCCCCACGTCGCGGCCGTGACCGCGGGCCCAGCCTTCCCCCACGTCGCAGGCGGGACCTGTCAGGCCCAGCCGGCCAGCGCCCGCTCCAGCTCGGCCCGAGCGGCCACGGGGTCGTAACCGGGGATGGCCTCGCGCAGCATCTCGATGGTCTGCCGCTCGGCGTCGGTGACCGCCTCACCGATCGCCGCGAGCACCTCGTCGGCCAGGTCTCTGCTGGTCAGGCGCATGGCGCGGGCGTCGAACGTGACGTCGAGGACGCGGCCCTCGTGGTCGACCGACACCGCGACGTGTTTCGAGGGCCCCTTGCCGGTGCCGACGATCTTGGCGAGGTCGTCCTGCGCGGCCTCCAGCTGGGCCACGAGCTGCTCGCCCTGCCGCGCGGGCGCGTCCGGGTCTCCCACGTCTCCTGGGGCCGGGTCGAAGCCGTACACGTTCAGCCTCCGTTCACGAAAGAAGGTCGTGGGCCGCCTGCTCGACCCGGTCGCGGACGAACGTCTCGTCCAGCGGCTCGGGCAGCGCGCCTGCGCGTTCCGATGCCTCGTCCGCTATCTCCTGTGCCTGGCGCGCGGCCTCCTCCTGCGCCGCGCGGAGCACCGCCGCCACCTGCCCGCCGAGCGCCCGTTCGCCCTGCCGCAGCGCCCGCGGGTCGATGCGCAGGCGCGTCAGGCGGCCGTGGCCGTCGGCGGCCGCCTCGACCAGCCCGTCCCTGCTCTCGGCCCGGCTCTCCACCTGCCCGATTGCGACCTGGGCCGCCCTGATGCCGCGGATGATCTCCTGGCTCCTCTCGACGTACCTGGCCAGGAACTCCGCGTCGTCTTCCGGTGCTGGTGGGCGCATGTCTCACTCCGATGGTCATGAGCGAACAGCGGCTCAGTTTAACCAACAGACTCGTGATCTTTACCCCACAGCCGCATGTCATAAAGAATCAGGCCATTTCATACTATGTCCCGGTATCGTCAATGGGTATGACGGGACTGGAGATGGACCTGGGGGGAACGGGGCAGGATGCCTCCCGGGTCAGGACCCACGCAGAGGAGCACCACGCCGCGCTCAACCCCCTCGCGCAGCGCGGGGACGGCGTCTCCTCCTTCGGGGATGACGGCACGTTCGGCATGTTCACCGCCCTGTACGCCGAGTGCCGCGAGATGTCGATGGCCGTGCACCGGGCTCTGACCACGGTGATGCAGGAGACTGGCGACGGCATGAATCTGGCGGTCAGGAACACGGCTGACACCGAGGCCGCGAACGCCGCGGGCTTCGAGAACACCGGTGCCGCATGGGCGTAGTCGTCCCCCCCGCGGCCGAGGGCATGCTGTCGATGATCAGCCCGGGCTACGCCATCAACGAAGACGACATGCGCAGCGAGAGCGCCGCCGCTCGCACCACGACCACCCAGGCGCTCCCCGCCGCCCAGCGGGCGGAGACCGCGGTACGGGGCGCCCAGCAGCACTACGGCGGCGAGTCGGGCACCGCCCTGCAGGCACACTGGGACCAGGCCGGGCTCAACGGCGGTCACCTCAACCAGGCCGCCAACGCGATGAGGCTGGCGCCCGTGGGGCTGGAAGGCGCCGCCAACGTCGTGTCCGGGATGAAGTGCGCGACGGCCGTGCAGGCCACGGCCGCCGCGGCCGACGTCGCCAAACTGCTGGCCTTCGGCGGCGCGGCCGGAGCGACGTACGCCACCGCGCGCGTGCTCGCGGCCCGCACCGCGGCCGGCAAGATCCGGCACGAAGGCGTCCAGGGCACGGGCAACGTGCTCGGCCAGTTGTTGCGGCGTAAGGTCACCGAACCGATGCGCCGCGTCCTGGACGATCTCCGCCGCCCCGGTGGGCCCGGCGGAACGCCCGCCCTGGCGGGCACGGGCGGGCGCAGCATCCCTGTGCGCCCGGCGGGATTGCCCACGCGGTCCGGTCCCCGCTCCGTTCAGGACGGTATCGCCCAGATGGGCCGCAGGAACAAGGGCAACTCCAACAGCGGTGGTGGCGGAGGGTTCTTCTCGCGCCACGCCCGGCAGCGCCAGGGAGAGCGCGACATCTCCGACGCCCAGGTCAATGAGACCCTGTCGAAGGGGTCCAAGAAGCCCGGCAAGAACCCCGGCACGTCCGAGTACGAGGGGGAAGACGGGCTGGTGGTGATCCGGAGCAACGACAGCTTCAAGGTCATCACGACCTTCTGGAGACGAAAGAAGGGTTAGCCTTGCGGATCGACTACGACGACGAGAACGACGTCGCCTACGTCCGTCTCGTCGACCACGTCAACGCCGGCGAGTCGGCGACCCAGATCCCGGTGGAGGCCGACGAGATACCGGGATACGTCATCCTCGACCTCGACAAGGAGGGCGCCCTGCTCGGCATCGAGATCGTCGGCGCCTCCCGCATCCTGCGCCCCGCGACCCTCTCGACCGCACGCAACGACGAAACGGGCCAGGACGTGCGCTGAGGTCACGCGTCAACCGCCTCGCCTTCCTGGGTTCGTCGCTCTTCTGAGCGGAAAGGGCTCCTGTGTGAGCCAGGAGATTCTCAGGGCCGAAGGGCTGCGGAAGACGTTCCCCGGCGTGGTCGCGCTCGACGGCGTCGACCTGAGCCTGCGCACCGGTGAGGTGCACGTCCTGCTGGGCGAGAACGGCGCGGGCAAGAGCACGCTGATCAAGATCCTGTCCGGGGCCTACCATCCGGACGGCGGCCGGGTCCTCATGGACGGACGGCCCGTGCACATCCGCTCGGCCGGCGACGCGCAGCGGCACGGCATCGCGACCATCTACCAGGAGTTCAACCTCGTCCCGCAGCTCACGGTGGCGGAGAACCTGGCGCTCGGCCGCCCGCCCCGCAGGTTCGGGTTCGTCGACGTCAGGCGCATGGAGCAGCAGGCCACGAAGCTGCTCGAAAGGGTCGGCGTGGACGTGGACCCGCGCACGCCGACCGCCAGGCTGGGCATCGCGCGCATGCAGATGGTGGAGATCGCCAAGGCGCTGGCGCTGGACGCGCGCGTGCTGATCATGGACGAGCCGACCGCGGTGCTCACCACGAGCGAGGTGGCCAGGCTGTTCGCGATCGTCAGGCAACTGCGTGACGAGGGCGTGTCGGTGGTGTTCATCACCCACCACCTGGAGGAGATCGCCGACATCGGCGACCGGGTGACCGTGCTACGTGACGGCAGGTCCGTGGCCGAGGTCCCGGCGAACACCCGGAGGGACGAACTGGTCGGCCTCATGGTCGGGCGGCCCATCGACCAGCAGTACCCGCGCCCTGCTCCGGATCGGCCGGCCGAGCGGACGGAGCCGCTGCTGGAGGTGCGCGGGCTGACCCGGCGGGGCGTGTTCGGCGACGTGTCGTTCGAGGTGCGGGCCGGCGAGGTGGTCGGCATGGCGGGGCTCGTGGGGGCGGGCCGCACGGAGGTGGCGCGGGCGGTGTTCGGTGCCGACCATTACGACTCGGGCCAGGTGTTCGTACGCGGCCGGCGGCTGCCGCCCGGCGACGTGCACGCCGCCATGGAGGCCGGGCTCGGGCTGGTCCCTGAGGACCGCAAGGCCCAGGGCCTGGTGCTGGGCGCGGACGTCGCCGAGAACCTGGGCCTGGTCACCATGCGCGACGCCACGCGGGCCGGGTTCGTGGACCGGTCGGGCCTGCGCAGGACCGCCGCCAGGGTGGCCGAGCAGCTCGGCATCCGGATGACCGGGCTGAGCCAGGAGGTGCGCACGCTCTCCGGCGGCAACCAGCAGAAGGTGGTCATCGGCAAGTGGCTGGCGGCGAACGCGAACGTGCTCATCCTCGACGAGCCGACGCGCGGCGTCGACGTCGGGGCCAAGGTCGAGATCTACCAGCTGGTCAACGCGCTCACCGCCGCCGGCGACGCGGTGCTCATGATCTCCAGTGACCTGCCGGAGGTGCTCGGGATGAGCGACCGGATCCTCGTCATGGCGCGGGGTCGGCTCGTGGGCGAGCTGCGCGCCGCCGAGGCGACGCAGGACGACGTGATGGCGCTCGCGACCATGGAGGCCTCCCATGTCCGCTGACGTGCTCCCGCGCCGCTCGCCGGCCGCCGCGTGGCTGGCCGAGAACGGCGCCGTGGTCGCGCTCGTGGTCCTGGTCGTGGCGCTGTCGTTGTTGTCGGCCGACTTCCTGAGCCTGACGAACCTGCTCAACGTCGGCGTCCAGGCCGCCGTCACCGCGATCCTGGCGTTCGGGTCGACGTTCGTGATCGTGACGGGCGGCATCGACCTTTCCGTCGGGTCCGTCGCGGCGCTGTCGGCGATCTCCCTCGCCTGGACCGCCACCGCGGCCGGGCTGCCGTGGCCGCTGGCCACGCTGGTGTCGCTCGCGGTCGGCGTCGCGTGCGGGCTGGTCAGCGCGGCTCTCATCGCGTACGGCAAACTGCCGCCGTTCATCGCCACGCTGGCCATGCTGGGCATCGCCCGCGGCCTGGCCCTGGTCGTCTCGGAGGGCAGCCCGATCGCGATGCCGGAGGCCGTGTCGGAGCTGGGCGGCACGATCGGGGCCTACCTGCCGATCCCCCTGATCGTGATGGTGGTCATGGGGGTGATCGCGGCGGTGATCCTCAACAGGACCTATCCGGGCCGCGCCATGTACGCCATCGGCGGCAACGAGGAGGCCGCGCGGCTGTCGGGGATCAAGGTGGGCCGGCAGCTGCTCATCACGTACGCGCTGTCCGGGGGTTTCGCCGCGGTGGCCGGAATCGTGCTGGCCAGCCGCCTGGCCTCGGCGCAGCCGCAGGCGGCGGCGGGCTACGAGCTCGACGCGATCGCGGCCGTGGTGATCGGCGGCGCGAGTCTGTCCGGCGGGAAGGGCAGGGCGCTCGGCACGCTCGTCGGGGCGCTCATCCTGGCCGTGCTGCGCAACGGACTGAACCTGCTGTCGGTTTCGGCGTTCTGGCAGCAGGTCGTGATCGGCGTGGTCATCGCGCTCGCGGTCCTCGTCGACACCCTGCGGCGCAGAGGCACCAACTAGGAGGGGGTACATCATGCGCAGTCCCGCGATCATCATGGCCGCGGCCGTGCTCGGGCTGGCCGCGTGCGGCTCGGCCGGCGGGGGCGGGGACGGCGGCGACGCTCAGGTCGGCGAGCTGAAGCTCGGCATGTCGGTGTCGACGCTGAACAACCCGTACTTCGTCCAGCTGCGCGACGGCGCGCAGGCCGAGGCGAAGAGGCTCGGGGCCACGCTCACCGTCACCGACGCCCAGAACGACGCGTCCCAGCAGGTGAACCAGGTCCAGAACTTCACCAGCCAGAACATGAAGGCGATCATCATCAACCCGGTCGACTCCGACGCGGCCGCCCCGGCGGTCAAGGCGGCCGAGCGGGTGAACATCCCGGTCATCGCGGCCGACCGCGGCGTCACCGGCGCCGAGGTGGCGCAGACGGTGGCCTCCGACAACGTGGCGGGCGGCAAGATGGCCGCGCAGGAGCTGGCCAAGCAGCTCGGTGAGGAGGGCGAGGTGGCCGTGCTCCAGGGCACGCCGGGCACGTCCGCCTCGCGCGACCGCGGCCAGGGGTTCACCCAGGGCATCGCGGCGTACCCGAACACCGAGGTCGTCGCCAAGCAGCCGGCCGGCTTCGACAGGACCAAGGGGCTGGACGTCATGACCAACCTGATCCAGTCGCATCCCGGCGTCACCGGGGTGTTCGCCGAGAACGACGAGATGGCGCTGGGCGCGATCAAGGCGCTGGGGGCCAGGGCCGGGCAGCAGGTCAAGGTGGTCGGCTTCGACGGGACGCCGGACGCGCTGAAGGCCGTGCAGGCCGGCACCATGGCCGCCACCGTGGCGCAGCAGCCCAAGCTGCTCGGCCGGCAGGCGGTGGAGGCCGCCGTGCAGGTCGCCAAGGGCGAGACGGTGCAGAAGACGGTGGCGGTGCCGGTGAAGGTGGTGACCAAGGAGAACGTGGCGGACTTCCAGACCTCCTGAGGAGGTCAGGCGGTGGCGCCGCCGTCGATCACGTGGTCGTGGCCCACGACGAACGACGACTCGGGCGACGACAACCACAACGCCGCGGCGGCGATCTCCTCGGGCGCCGCGACCCGGCCGATCGGCAGCGCGTCCTTCATGCGGACGTCCCGCTCCTCGGGGGTCTCGCCGGGCCGCGTGGACATGGGCGAGTCGATCGGGCCGGGGCTGATGGCGTTGATGCGTACGTCCTCCGCGATGTACTCGAGGGCCGCCGTGCGCGTCAGGTGGCTCACGGCCGCCTTCGACGCGATGTAGGCGCCCGCCCCGGGCAGCCGCCAGTGGGCGCCGAGGTTGGAGGCGACGTTGACGATGACGCCACCGCCGTGCGCACGCATGTGCGCGATCTCGTGCTTCATCGACAGGAACAGGCCCTTGAGATTGACCGCCAGCACGTCGTCCCAGACGTCCTCGTCATAGTCGGCCACCGGTGCCAGCGTGCCGAAGATCCCGGCCGCGTTGAACGCCACGTCGAGCCGTCCCCACCGCGTAACGGCCGCGCCCACCATGGCGGCGACCTCGGCGGACCTGGTGACGTCCACGGTGAACGCCCCGGCCCGCCCCCCACCCGCCTCGACCTGCCGCACGACCTCGGCCAGCCGCCCGGGGTCGCGGCCCGCGAGCAGCACCGCCGCGCCCTCCCTCGCGTACGCCAGCGCGGCCGCACGGCCGACCACCCCGCTCGCGCCCGTGACGAGCGCGACCTTGCCTGCGAAACGTTCCGCCATTATTTCATACCCATCGTTCTTAAATGTTGACGACGTTCATCGCCTGATCGACCGCGTCACGCAGCCGCCGGCGCGGATCGGGGTCGGCCCTGCCGAGCACCCTGACGCCCTGCAGCAGCACGAGCAGGAACCTGGCCAGCGCGTGCGGGTCCTTCTCCGCGGGGATCTCGCCCTGGGCCCGCGCCCTGACGAGGGCGGCGGCGAGCGCGGTCTCCAGCTCCGCCCAGCTCGCCGCCACCTTCGCGGACACGGCCGCGTCGCGCGCGGCGAACTCCACGGCCGTGTTCACCACCATGCAGCCTCTCCGCAGCCCGTCGGCCAGGCATTCGGCGACGTAGGCGTCGAGGAACGCCCGGATCGCGGGCAGCGCGTGCCCCGGCTGGGCCAGCGGCTCGACGACGTCGCGCTGCGCCAGGTAGCGCTCCAGCGCACGCAGGTAGAGCTCCCGCTTGCCGCCGAACGTGGCGTAGACGCTCGCCCGCGCGACGCCGAGGTGCTCGACGAGGTCGGCCATCGACGTCGCCTCATAGCCGCGCTCCCAGAAGAGCTCCAGGGCCTTCTGCAACGCGACGTCGGGGTCGAACTCCTTGCTCCTCGCCATGCCCGCAGGCTAACACATTCAAGAATGATCGGTCCAAATAGGTGGCACGGCGTCACCGGCCGCAGAACGCACACGAAACCGGTCGTGAGACCCCGCCCGCCAGGGCAGGTGCCTGGGCGGGCCCCGGTTCCAGGGACCCACCCGGGGGATGCTGGATGGACGGTAGGAGAAGCTCGCCATGGCAACCACTGACGGCCTCCTCCCGCCGGCCGGGCACGGCGAGGCAGGCGCGGACGCCGACGACCTCGCGGTGACGGCGCTGCTCAACTGCCTGCTGCGCGAGGTGGCCAGGCCCGACGGCCCGGAGCCCGGGGCGTACCTGCTCCCCGCGACCGGCCGCGTCCTGCGGGTCCGGGGCGAACGCCACCCCGGCAGGCCCGCCCTGCGCACGCCCGGCGGGTGGCGCGAGCTGACGCTGGCCGAGCTGGTCGCGCTGGCCTCCGCCGAGCTGCGCGCCGGCACGGGGGTCGGCAACGACGCGCTGCCCGCCGAGATCCTGCACAGCCGAGACGTCACGGCCGCGCTGCTGGCCGCCAGGCGGACCGCGGCGCCGCCCGCGGACCCGTACCTGCGCTCGGAGCAGGCCCTGGTGGCGGGCCACCGCTACCATCCCGCACCCAAGGCGCGCGGCGGGTCGGGGGCGGAGGCGTGGCTGCGGTACTCGCCGGAGGCGCACGCGAGCTTCGCCCTGCCGCTGCTCGGCGTCCCCGCCGAGGACCTGGTGGAGGAGGGCGACACCACCGGCCTCGACCTCCTCGGGCGCGCAACCGGGCCTGACCGGCCCGGCGGGTTCGCGACGGCGCAGGACCGGCTTGTCGATCCCGACCGGCGCGGGGGGCTGGTGGCATTGCCCGCTCACCCCTGGCAGGTGGAGTTGCTGGGCGGCCTGCGCGGCGGGCGGCTGCGCCATCTCGGGGTCACGGCGGCCGTGGCCGCGCCGACCGCGTCGATCCGCACGGTGTACCTGCCGGAGGCGGACCTGTTCTGCAAGTTCAGCCTGGACGTACGGATCACGAACGACGTCCGCCGGCTGTGGTTGCGCGACCTGCGCCGCCTGCCCGTGGTGGCCGACGCGCTGGACCTGGCCTTCGACGACCTGCCCCGTCACCTGCCGCGCCCGGCCGTGCTGCGCGACCGGGGCTACCGCAGCGCCCGGCTGGGCTCGGACGGCGGCGAGGCGCTGGCCGTGATCGTCCGCGACGGGCTGCGCGAGCACCTTCGTCCCGGGCTGACGCCGCTGCTGTCGGCGGCGATCGCCGAAGGGTTCCCCGGCAACCCGCTCGACGGGCTGGGCGAGGAGCAGGCGATGGCCTGGTGGGGCGGCTATCTCGACCACGTGGTGCCCCCGCTCCTGCACGCGTACCTGCGCCACGGCGTGGCGCTCGAATGCCACCTGCAGAACGTGCTGATCGCGGTGGACGGGCAGGGCATGCCCGCGCAGGCCGTCTTCCGCGACCACGAGGGCGTCAAGCTGGTCGCGGACCGGCATCCCGCGCTCCAGGACGCGCCGCTGGTGAGCCGTTCCTCCGCCTGGGAGCGGCTGGTGTACTGCCTGGTGACCAACCACCTGCGGGAGATCGCCGGCTCCGTCGCGGCCCGCCATCCGGGTCTGCGCGCCGAGTTGTGGGCGCGGGCCAGGGGCGTGTTCGCCGCCGCGGGCAAGGACCACGACGATCCCGAGGAGCTGCGCGATCTGCTGTCGGCGTCGTTCGTGCCGGCCAAGGCCAATCTCACGCTGCGCTGGCTGGGCGCCGACGGCGGCGCCATGAGGTGCGTGCCGATCCCCAACCCGTTGAGACTCTTTACGCCATAAGCTATTCTCGCCGCGACAACACTTTACGGCGTATCGAATCAGCGAGGAGGCCCCGATGGCCCAGGCGACGTTGCACGACGGAAGCACCATCGACGTGGAGGTGCACGGCTCGGGCCCGGCCCTGCTGCTGCCCGTCGACCCGCGCCCCGCCGAGGGCGAGCAGGCCGACGAGATGCGGAAATGGGGCGCCGACCCGGCGCTCGGGCGCTCGCTCATCGACGGCCTCGGCGACGCCTTCCAGGTCATCGCCTTCGACTACCAGGGGCACGTCATGGCCACGCCCAAACCCGCCACGCTCACGCCCGCCGCCATCGCGGCCGACATGGTGGCCGTGGCCGACGCGGCGGGAGCCGAGCGGTTCGCGTACTACGGCTACTCGTGGCTGGCGGTGAGCGGGTTGCAACTGGCGATCAGGACCGACCGGCTCTCAGCGCTCGTCATGGGCGGCTTCCCCGCGTACGGAGCGCCGTACGCGGAGATGTTGCGGGTGACGAAGGCGGCCTACGAGATGGCCACCGGGCAGGCGCCCCAGCCCGAAAAGAGCGGCAAAGCCGAAGCGGGCGACTGGTCGTCGGCCGAGGTGTCCACGACCGAGGAGCAGACCCGGCAGTTCGTCACCCTCTACGAGGAGCTGCAGGGGTTCGACGACCGGGCCGTCCGGCTCTCCTGCCCGCGGCTCTGCTTCGCCGGCTCGGCCGACGAGATCCGCTACGACGAGCGGTGGGGCGGCACGCACGTCGGCATCGGCGGCACGCTGGCCCGCCACAGGGCCGACCTCGAAGCCCTCGGCTGGGACGTCCAGGTGCTCGACGGCCTCGACCACATGTCCGCCATGCACTCGGCGACCGTGCTGCCGATCCTGCGCCCGTGGCTGGCCAGGACGCTCTCGGTTCAGGTCTGAGGTCCGTCCCGGTGCGGCCACGGTGAGGCCGCCACCACCGTCCCGTACAACAGGTGGTCGGCCATCAGCGTGATCCGCTCCACGGCGGTGCCCTCCCTGCGGGGCAGGCCGAGGGTGGGCGCGATGGCCGTCTCGAACGCGGCCCAGATCAGCACCCCGTAGACGGGGCCCGCCCACTTCCGGCAGCGCACGGCGCGCGGCAGCAGGCCGAAGATCGCCCCGCCGGCCGCCCCGTACGTCCAGTGCACCACCTCCACCAGGGCCGGACGGCGCTCGACCGGGACCTGGTGGAACATTCGGGGCGCGGTCCGCTCGATCACCGACTCCGGCGGCGTCTTCGCAACCAGCCCGAGCGCGGTGGTGAACTGCCTGATGCCCGACATCGCCATGGACGCGATCGCGCCACGCGCGGCGGCCCGCCTGACCGGCCTGCGCCGGGGCTCGGGCGGCCGCTGGAGCTCGGCGCCCGTACGCAGATCAGGGCGGGCCGGAAGGGTCTGTGTCATGGGGTGCCGTCTACCGAACGGCGAGCCCGCCAAACCTCACGGCATCGCCCGCATACGGCCGATGATGGCGGTGGACGACCGGTCGCGGACGTAACCGAGCACGCGCACCTCGCCGCCCAGCGAGCGCACCAGCGGGGCCTCGGCGAGCATCTCGGGGGTGTAGTCGCCGCCCTTCACGTAGATCTCGGGCCGGATCATCCTGAGCAGCCGCTCGGGCGTGTCCTCGTCGAACTCGGTCACGTAGTCGACGTCGTTCAGCGCCGCCAGCACCGACATGCGGTCCTCGCACGGGTTGACCGGGCGTCCCGGGCCCTTCAGCCTGGCCACGCCGGCGTCGCTGTTGACGGCCACCACGAGCACGTCGCCGAGCCGCCCCGCCTCCTCCAGGTAGCTCACGTGCCCCCGGTGCAGCACGTCGAAGCAGCCGTTGGTGAACACCACCCGCTCGCCCCTGCGCCGGTGCTCGTCCAGCAGCTGGGCGAGGCTCTCCGCCGTCTGGATCGTCCCCTCGTGGCGGCGCAGCGCGCGCATCAGCTCGTGGTGGGTGCAGACGGCCGTCCCCAGGCGCCGTACGACGACGCCGGCCGCCGCCTGGCCCGCCTCCGCGGCCTCCTCGGGTGACGCTCCGCCCGCCAGCCAGAGCGCGAACGCGGCGGTGTAGGTGTCGCCCGCGCCCGTCGCCATGTGCTGCGGCGCGGGCCTGGCGTAGGTCCGGTACGGCGGCAGGCCGCGCCTGTGCAGCAGCGTGCCCTCCCCGTCCAGCGTGGTCACCACGACCCCGGCCCTGGTCAGCTCCAGCAGCCGTTCCGACCGGGCCGACAGGTACACCGGCCGGTCGCCGGGCTCCACACCGTCGTCGAGCAGGCGTACGACCTCGGCGAAGTTCGGGAGCACCGCGGCCGGCGCGCACTCCCGCCACGCCGCCACCGCGTGCGCGTCCACCACCAGCAGGGGCACCCCGGCGAGCGCCCGGCGCACGGCAGGGGTGAACACGCCGCCCCCGTAGTCGCACGCGACGACCACGTCGGCCCCCGCCACGGCGCCGGCCAGCCGCCCGAGCAGCTGCCGCTCCGCGTGGCCGGGGATGCCGTCGAGGTCCTCCTCGTCGTAGCGCGCGGTGAGCTGGCCGCTGGTGACCAGCCGCCGCTTGTGCGCGGTTCGCCGCCCCGGCACCGTCTGCAGGTCCGTCTCGACGCCGCGCAGGTGGAGCGAGCGCACCAGCGTCTCGCCGCACTCGTCGTCGCCCACGACGCCGACGAGCCGGACGCGGGCGCCCAGCGCCACCAGGTTGGCGGCGGTGTTGGCGGCGCCGCCCGGCGCGACCACGGTGGTCTCCAGGCTCATCACGGGCACCGGCGCCTCCTGCGCCAGGCGCTTGGCCGAGCCGTGCAGCCACGAGTCGAGCATGACGTCGCCGACCACCGCGGCGCTGATGACCCGCTCTGTGCCCATGAGAGGCGCATACCAGCAAAAGGCCAGGTCAAACCCGCGATGGAGTATTTGGCCGGGTGTTACGGGCATGACGTCTCTGGGTAGCCAGGCGGCTATGCAGCGCCCTTCAGACCACGCGCCCGGCCTCCGTACGGGAGGCGCGATGACTGCGCTGGTCGGCGGGGTGAAACGGATCGCGGTGCTGCGGGCCAACGCCCTCGGCGACTTCCTGCTGGCCGTGCCGGCGCTGGAGGCGCTCAAGCGGGCCTACCCCGGCGCCCACCTGACGCTGCTGGGCACCCCGTGGCACGCCGCGTTCCTGGCGGGCCGGCCGGGGCCCGTGGACGACGTGGTGGCGCTGCCGCCGATCTCGGGCGTGTCCACGGCCGAACTCGGGCACACCGTGCCCGGCAAGCTGTGCGAGCGGCTGCGCAGGCGCCGGTTCGATCTGGCGGTGCAGATCCACGGCGGCGGCCGCTACTCCAACCCGTTCGTCCGCCGGCTGGACGCCAGGGTGACCGCGGGGATGCGCGCCCCCGGCGCCGAGCGGCTGGACCGCTGGGTCCCGTACACCGACTATCACCACGAGACGCTGCGTTTCCTGCAGGTCGCCGCGCTGGTCGGCGCGGTCGCGGACGGGCTGGAGCCGCGGCTGGCGCTCACCGCGGCCGACCGCGCCGAGGCGACGGGCCTGTTCGGCGAGCCGCCGCCCGGGCTGGTGGCCGTGCATCCGGGCGCGCGCGACCCCCGGCGGCGCTGGCCTGTCGAGCGGTTCGCCGAGGTCGCCGACCGGCTGGGCAGGCCGGTCGTGGTGACGGGCACCCGCGAGGAAGAGGACCTGGTGCTGGGCGTGGTCGAGGCGATGCGGCGGCCCGCCGTCGCCGTCATCGGCGCGCTCGGCATCGGCGGGCTGGCCGCGCTGTACGAGCGCTGCGACCTGCTGGTGTCCAACGACACGGGCCCGCGCCACCTGGCCGCCGCCGTCGGCACGCCCACCGTAGGCGTCTACTGGTGCGGCAACCTCATCAACGCCGGGCCGCTGAGCAGGACCCGGCACCGCCCGCTGATCTCCTGGACCACGGCATGCCCGCGATGCGGCGCGAGCGGCGTGGACCCGGCCGCGGAGCGTTGCCCGCACGACCAGTCGTGGGTGTGCGACGTCTCGGTCGAGATGGTGATGGAACAGGCGGAGGATCTGCTCACCGGACCTACAGGGGATGACACCGATGACTGACCACGCCGTGCGCGACGAACTGCAGCAGGCCATCGACGAGGCGTTCCGCGGCCGGGACCGGGTGGCGATGCGGGAGGTGTACTCGGCGGTGTCCGAGCACGTGAACCTGCCCGCCGACCTGCTCACCCACCTCAACGAGCTGCCCGAGGGCGACTACAGCAGGCAGGGGATCGCCCGGGCCATCAACGAGGTCATCACGCGCAGGGGCGAGCAGGACAGCCTCGGGCTCCTGGACGTGCCCGCCGGATCGGAATCTAGCGAACCGGGCGCGTAACGGGTCCCGGACCGGCGACCGCCGGGTAGCTACGGGACATGATGCGAAACGTGCGGAAGGCGGAGGCCGCGTTCGAGGCGGAGCTGGCCATCGTGCGGCCGGAGCTCTCCGCGGGCTACGCCGCCGCCCTGCCGGGCGCCAGAGCCGCCGTGCTGGGCCGCCTGTGGCGCAGCCTGCTGTACGAGCCCCTGCCCGGCCTCGCACAACCAGGCGAGCCCGCGGGCCTCGTGGGCGGGCCTGCGGGCCTCGTGGGCGGGCCTGCGGGCGTCACGGACGGGCCCGCGGGCGTCACGGACGGGCCCGCGGGCCTCGCGGAACCGGACGGCCGCCAGGACGGGCAGGTGTGCGTGGCGCTGGTGGACGGGCGGCGGTTGCGGGGGCGGGCGCGGCTGCCGTACGACCTCGACGGCGAGCCGGCCCTCTGGCTGGACGGCCGGCCGTACACGCACCCTGCAGAACTCCTGGCCGCCCTCGCCCTGCCCGGCACCACCCGGCTGGTCCACGACCTGGACAACAGCGTCGCCTCGCTGGCCCTGTCCCGCGCCGCGGCCACCGCCCGGGCCCTGTCCCCCTCCGGCATCGACGGCCTGAACACCCCGGAGGACTACGAGCAGAGCGTGGTCGACGGGCATCCTTACCACCCGGGTTGCCGCAACCGCCCCGGCGTCTCCGTGGCCGAGCAGCTCGCGTACATGCCGGAGCACCGCACCACCGTCGCCCTCGACCTGGTCGCGCTGCCCGCCGCCGCGTGCCTGGTCACGGGGCCGTGGCCGGCCGCGCTCATGGACGGCGACCGGCTCCTGCTCCCACTGCACCCCTGGCAGACCCGCCATGTCCTGCCCGCCCTGGGCCTGCGCCCGTACGCCACGGGGGCGATCCCGGCCCGGCCGCTGACGTCCGTACGCACCCTCGCCCCCGTGGACGGCGGCCCGCACGTGAAGACGGCGTTCAGCACCCGGATGACCTCCAGCGTCAGGGACATCTCCCCCGGTTCCGTACGCGACTGTGTCCCGCTGTCGCGCCTGCTCGCCGCCCTGTCAGGACGGCTGGGCGGCCGTCTCGCCGTCGCCGGCTACCTGGCGGGGGCCGCCGCCAGGGTCGGCGGCGAGCACAGCGCGGACCTGTCGGCCATGCTGCGGGAGCCCACACCGCGCGCCGGCGCGGAGACCGTGTCGCCCGTGGCGGCGATCACCCGCGAGATGGTCCGCGACCCCGTCACGTGGCTGGCGGCGTTCGCCCGCCTGGCGCTGGAAGACACGCTCGGCCTGCTCGCCCTGGGCGTGGCGCTGGAGGCGCACGGCCAGAACCTGCTGGTCGCGCTCGGCCGTGACGTTCTGCCGTACCGGCTGATCTACCGGGACCTGGCCGACGTCAGGATCAGCCCCGCCCGGCTCGCCCGCAACGGGATCGAGACCCCGCCCGTCAGCCCCAGGCTGCTCACCGACGACCTGGACGTACTGCACGGCAAGCTGCTCGGCTCGCTCGTCGGCACCACGTTCGGCAGCCTGGTCGCGCTGCTCGGACGGCGCGACCGCGCCACGGAGGCGACGCTGTGGGACGTCGTGGCCGCCGCCGCGCGGAAGGCGTTCGACGAGCTGCCCGGCACACCGGACGCGCACGCCGACCGTGACGCCGTGTTCGGTACGCACATCACGGTGAAGGCCCACCTGCTCGCGCAGCTCGACGACGCACCGCCCGGCGACCGGTGGACGAGGCTGCCCAACCCGCTGGCGGGGGCCCGTCAGAGGACGTCGTAGGTCAGGTGCGTCGCGGTCGACGGGGTCACGCTCCGCCGCCCGGACTCATCGCTCACGCAGGAACGGGGGCGAACTCGGCGACCGGGATCCGGCGGAAGGCGATGCTCTCGTACGGGCCGGAGCCGCCGGTCTCGAACAGCAGCCCCACCGTCTCCACGTCCAGCCTGACCAGATCCGAGTAGGCCGCGGGCAGGTCGGACACCGTGTGCGCGACCCGCCAGGTGACACCGTGGTCGTCGCTGGCGCGTACCGTCATCGAAGCCCGCGCGTCCGGCGAGGCAGGCCCGGAGAACAGGAGCACGTCCGGCGATCCGCACCACAACACGCTGCCCTCCACCACCGGCCCGGCGAGACCGGCCTGAGGCTTGAAGGGCTGCTCCAGCGTCTGCCCTCCGTCGGAGGAGTAGGCGTCGGCCCGGTTGCCAGGCGCGGTGGAGTCGGTACGGGCATTGACGTAGAGCCGTCCGCCGGGCAGCTCGGCCGCGGTGGTCTCGTTGACGTTGACGTAGCCGTCCGGGTTGTCGTCGACGTAGCCGAGGCGCCAGGTCCGGCCGCCGTCGTCGCTCAGCAGGCAGTGGCCGCCGTCGTACTTGCCCTCCGTTCCGACGTCGGCGCCCTCGGGCGGCAGCGAGTGGTTGGCGGGGACCACGATCCGCCCGGCGTGCGGGCCGTGCCGCAGCTCGACGGCGTGCCCGGGGGTCGTCGCGTACCAGCGCCACTCCGGGTCCTTCACGCTGTCGGTGATCTCGCGCGGCTGCGACCACGTGACCCCGTCGTCCTCGCTGGCCTGGACGAACACCCGCCGCCCCGCGGCCGCCTCCACCTGTCCTCGCCTGATCTTCTCCTCGGTGGCCGACGGGCCCTGCCTGACGAAGACCAGCACGATCCTGCCGTCGGCCAGCACCACCGGCGCCGGGTTGCCCGCGGTGCCGCGACGCGGCTCGGCGGCCACCACCTCCAGCTCGCCCCACGTCCTGCCGCCGTCCGCGGACCGCCTGAGCACCAGGTCGATGTGGCCGGAGTCGCCGGCCGAGCCGCGCCGCCCCTCCGCGAACGCCAGCACCGTGCCCGCCCCGGTCACCACGACCGCGGGGATCCTGAACGTGTGGTAACCGTCGGTCGCCTGCCGGTAGGGCACCGACGTGGGATAACGCTCCGCCATGCGCGGCACGCTACGGCCCCCGGGTTAACGGGCCCCGACCTCAGACGGACGCGAAGGCGAATGCGGGCCAGGACACCGGTGTGCCGCCGGGGAAATCGGCTCCCCGGCGCCACACCGGCTGGTCACGTCGTCGCGTCCGTCAGCGGGCGAACACGATCACGTTGTCCCGGTAGCTGCGGCGCGCGCGGTCGAACGTACCGCCGCACGTGATCAGGCGGAGCTCGGCGTCCTTACCCCCGTGATAGACCTCCTTGTCGGGTACGCGGCTCTTGGGGTAGCGGGCCACGCGGCCGACCACGAACGTGACCGTGCTGCCGTCAGCCCGGTCCACGTGCACCCGGTCGCCCTTGCGCAGGTGGCGCAGGCGGTAGAACACGGCGGGACCGGTGGTGGAGTCGACGTGGCCGGCGACGACGGCCACGCCCCGCTCGCCCGGCTCCGGCCCGGCCTCGTTCCAGCCCACCCGGTCGAAGCTCTTGGGGGCGGCCAGGCGGCCCCCGGCGTCCAGCCGCAACGGGATCACCTTGGTGGAGAGCTTGATGGCGGGGACACGCAACCGTACGGGCGCGGCCGCCTCAGCGATCGAATCGGCGACCCGCACCGCCGGCCCGGCGGCCGCGTCCTTCGCGGTCCCGCCCATCCCGGTGTCGACCCCGCCACGCGGAGCAGCACCGTCATCATCGTCGTCGTCGTCGCGGGACACCGCCCCGCCGAGACCCGTGTCCACGCCCCCACGCGGCGCGCCGCCGTCATCGTCATCGTCATCGTCGTCGGCCGAGGACGTGGTGAGGGGAAGGGTGGTGGGGATGGCC
>NZ_SMKP01000476.1:0-415 GCF_004349015.1 Nonomuraea diastatica | reverse complement strand
CAGGCGGGACCACAACCGTTGGGCGATCGACTCTCCCTGGGGCTCGCTGAGTTGCGGCATGGCGTCGACCAGGCCGGCGATCAGGCGGCGGCCCGTGTCGGTCACGGAGGCGGGATCGAGCTGGTGGCGGAGAGGGTCGGACGCGCCCAGCACGGTGGCGATCACCTGGAGGCGGTCGAGCGGCAGCACGTCCTCCGGCAACCCGCCCTGCGCGGCGACGCCGGCCCGCAGCGCGTCCGGCTCGCACCGCCACACCGCGCTGCCGGATGGCACCGCAAGGCCCGGCGGTTCCGTACCGTGACCGCCGATCCCCGTACGGGACCTGCCGGCGGCGCCGACCGGGGACGAACCCGCACCGGACGAACCCGCACCGGGCGAAGCGGCGCCGGGCAGGGACGAGGGGGCGGGTGAGGGC
>NZ_SMKP01000064.1:0-50186 GCF_004349015.1 Nonomuraea diastatica | reverse complement strand
CCCCCAGCCCCTCCCATGATTGGCGGACTCCCATGAAAGACATGATCATTTCCCCGGCCGTCGAGTTCTACGACGTCGTCACCCGCACGCATTCGGAGGGAGGCGACGCGCTGCGCTCGGTCCTGGCCGAGGTCGACCCATCGGCCGGTCCGATCCTCGACGTCGGCGCGGGAACAGGCAGGACGGTCCAGATCATCGCCGAGGCAGTGCCCGGCGCCCGGATCGTCGCCGTCGAACCCGACCTCGTGATGCGCACCGTCCTCACGCACCGCGTCGTCGCCGACGACGATCTGCGGTCACGCGTCACCATCCTCGCCGATGACGCGCAGGGGATGGCGATCCCGGAAACGTTGTCGGCCGTCGTGCTCTACGGCGTCGTGGGCATGCTCGACCGTGACGAGCGGGCGCGCCTGTGGGATCGGCTGCTGCCCCGGCTCGCTCCCGGCGCCCCGGTCGTCGTCGAGCTGCTTCCCATCGAGCAACCACAGACGCTGCCGCCGATGCCGTACGCGAAAGAACGTATCGGGGAACATCTCTACGAGGCCACGCTGCGCGGGGAGCCCGGTGAGGACGACCTCATGGTGCTGAACACCACCTGGCGGATCACCGGCGAGGAGGGCGAGGTCCGCACCGTCCACGGAACCAGCCAGTGGCACACCTTCGGCCTCGACGACCTCGCCCGCGAGACCGGGCTGACGGCCGAGCGGCTCACGCTCCAGGCGGGTCTCCTGCGGGCGAGCGGATGATCGGTGTGGCCGGCGTGACCGGGACCGTCGGAAGGCGCGCGGTCCAGGTGCTGGCCGGGATGGGTGCCGGACCGCTGCGGCTGGGCGGCCGGCGGCCCGCCGAGCTGGAGCGGATCGCGGCCACCCTGCCGGAGGCGAGTGTGCACCGGCTCGATCTCGACGACCCGGAGAGCATGGACCGGTTCTGTGCGGGCTGCCGCACCGTGCTCAACTGCGCCGGTCCTTCCTATCTGATCCTCGATGCCCTCGCGCGGGCGGCCCTGCGCGCAGGAGCGGACTACGTCGACGTCTCGGGCGACGAGCCGGTGCACGAACGGCTCCCCACGCCCGGACTCGCGTCTCGCCGTGCGGTGCTCTCCGCGGGCGTCCTGCCGGGGTTGTCCGGACTGATCCCCCGCTGGATGGCCGCCGGTTTCGATCGTGTGGACTCGCTGGCCACCTACATCGGGGGCCTCGAACGGTGCAGTCCAGGCAGCGCGACCGACATGATCCTCAGCATGCGGGGGGATTCAGGGGACACCTACGGCCAGGCCCTCGCCGGCTGGCGGAACGGCAAGATCGAGGTGGGGGTGCTGCGTCCCGTCACGGACGCGGAGCTGCCCTTCTTCCCCGACCGAGTCACCCTGCAGCCGTTCTTCGGCGGTGAGTCGGAGCGGCTGGCCTCGGCGATCGGAGCCGCGTCGATGGACTTCTGGAACGTCTTCGCCGGAGACCGGCTGCTCAGCGCCTTCACCGGCATGCGTGGCCGGCCGCCACGGACAGGCGAGGAGATGGAGGCGGCCGTCGCCGAGCTCACCCGCGCAGCCGATCTCGACATGTTCGGGCGCCTGCCGTACTACACCCTGCTGTTCAGGATGACCGGCGATGTCGCCGGTCAGCACTCCGTCCGCACCGTGGCGCTGCGGACGGAGGAGGCCTACCGACTGATCGCCGTGGTCGCCGGGCTGACGACCCACGCGGTGGCCGAAGGCCGGGTCCCGCCCGGCGTGCACTACGCGGCCGATGTGCTCGACCCCGAGACGGTCATCGACGGTGTACGGCATTCCGGCGCTCTGGCCACCTTCGAAGTGATCGACGACCTCGACGTGGAGGCCGACCTCATGGACGAGGGCGCGCTCTGAAGGCCAATCACATCCAACCAAGCGAAAGAGAATCATGACCGGCTACTCGACACGCACCATCATGATCGCGGCTGCGGTGGGAGTGGTGTTCGGCCTGCTGCTCATCCCGGCCAATGTCTACACCCTCGCGATGACCATGACCTACCCGTTACTCGGGGCGGTGACCTGGGGTCTCTGGGGAATGGCCGCATACGTCTCCGTGGGATTGTTGCGCCGATTCGGCGTGGGGATCCTTGCGAACGTCGTCGCAGGACTGGTCTCCGGACCGCTGACCGGCTACGGCTGGGCGCTGGCGGGGACCATGCTCCTCTGGGGGCTCGTCATCGAACTCCCCTTCCTGATCACCCGATACCGCCGGTTCTCCGTCGTCATCTTCCTGGGAACCGGTGCGTTCGTCGGCCTCGCCAACGCCGCGATGGGGTGGGTGCCGCTGGGACTCGGGCAGATGCAGCCGGCGATCGTCGCCCTCGTGGTCGGCGGCGCGGTGGCGAGTTGCGTCCTGTGCGCCTGGCTGTCATACCTGTCCGTGGGTCGCCTCGCCGTCGCGGGCATCGGGGTCGGCCCCCGCCGGAGCCGGACGTCATGACCCTGATCGAGGCCGAAGGGGTCGCGGTCCGTTACGACACGTCGGACGGATGGGTTGGCGGCGGGCTGGACCTCGACGTCTCCGTCGGAGAGGTCGTGTTGTTGCTGGGGCCCTCCGGGTGCGGGAAGTCCACCCTCGCCCTCACACTGAACGGGCTCGTCCCCCACAGCGTCCCGGCCGAGTTGCGCGGCACGGTTCGCGTGGCTGGACGGGACACCGCCCATCATCCGCCCGGACGGCTGTGCGACGTGGTGGGAATGGTCTTCCAGGATCCCGATGCCCAGATCGTCTGCGAAACTCTGCTGGACGAGGTGTGCTTCGGCCTGGAGAACCTGCTGACCCCCCGAGCCGAGATCGAACCGCGTGCCATGGCCGTCCTCGCCGAGGTCGGGCTGGCCGACACCTTGGAGCTGGCGCTGCGGGATCCGACGCGGCTGTCCGGCGGCGAGCGGCAGAAGCTGGCGCTCGCCTGCGCGCTGGCGCCCCGGCCGAGCGTCCTGGTGCTGGACGAGCCGACGGCCAACCTCGACCCCAGGAGCACCCGCGACTTCTACCACCTCCTGGGCAGAGTGGCGGAGCGTGGGACGAGCGTGATCCTGATCGAGCATGACCTGGACGACGCCGTCGTCGTCGCGGACCGGGTCGTCGTCCTCGACGCGGAGGGAAACGTGCGGCTGACGGGCACCCCGGCCGAGGTTCTCGCCGGGCGCGCCGACGAACTCGACGCCCTCGGGGTGTACGGGCCCACGGCCGTGCAGGCCGCCCGGCGGCTCGGGCTGTACGGCGACACGCCGCGGGATGCCCCGCTGACCTTGGAGGGCCTTGCCTCGGTCCTGCGTGATGAAGCCGTAACCGACCTTTCATGGGGACCGGTCGATGAGCAGGACGCGCAGTCGTCCCCCACCGAGATCATGGCCACCACGCTGGTGGAAGTGGACGACCTGACCGTCCGGCTGGGCGATGCGGACGTGCTTCGCGGCGTCTCCCTGTCCGTGGCGCGCGGTGCCTATCTCGCGGTGATCGGGTTGAACGGCGCAGGCAAGAGTACGCTCGCCGGATGCCTGGCGGGCGTGCTGCGGCCGCCCCCGGGGCGGGTCCGCATCGACGGAGCAGACATCTCCAGGTTCTCGGCGCGGGAGCTGAGTGATCGCGTGGGGTACGTCTTCCAGAACCCTGAGCACCAGTTCGTCACCGGTTCCGTCGCCGAGGAACTCGCCCACGGGCTGTTCGTGCGTGGCCTTCCCGGCGCCGAGGTGACCGCGCGGGTCGCGCGGATGCTCGAGCGCTTCGACCTGGCCCGATACAAGGATGTGAACCCGTTCATGCTCTCGCACGGAGAGAAGCGCCGCCTCTCGGTGGCCACGGCGCTGATCTGCGGGCCCGAGCTGCTGGTGCTGGACGAGCCCACGTTCGGCCAGGACCGGGCGCGGGCGGGAGAACTGCTCACCCTGCTCGACGCTTTGCACACCGCGGGCACCACCGTGATCATTGTCACTCACGACCTGCAGCTGGTCGCGGAACACGCCACCCACGTCGCGGTGCTGGCCGCCGGCGGGCTGCTTGCCCACGCCCCGGTCGAACGTGTGCTCCGCGATGACGCGCTGCTGGAAAGGGCCGGGCTGCTTCCCCCGCCGGTGCGCCGGCTCGCCACCGCGCTCGCCCCCGGTCGCCCTCGATGGGAAACGGTGTTCCGGCTCACTGACCTCAGCCCGCGGCTGCCATGACGGGACAGTCCCTCGCCACCGGCCACGCCTCCCAGACCGCCCCCGACGAGGGAGCGGCGGGACGTCCGGGCCAACGGCCCCCGCTCCGGATCAACCCGCTGGCCAAGATCGCAATTGTGCTGCCGCCGATGGTGGCGCTGCTGTTCGTCCGGGACGTCTTCACGCCTCTGGTCTTCACCGCGCTCGCCGTGACGGCTGCCGTCGCTGTGACGCGGCCACGGCCGTTGCGGTTCCTGATAGGCGGCGTCGTCGCAGCCGTGGTCTTCACGTGGGCCGTCCTCGTGTTCGCGCTGACCACGGCCCCGCAGATCTCCGCTGGAACTCAGGTGGTGCTGGAACTGGGGCCGCTGACCGTGCACGCCGGCGCGCTGGAGTCGGGCGCGGCGACGGTGCTGCGCGTCACCGGGCTGATCGCCTTGACCGTACTGGGTGGTGCGGGGTCCTCGGGGACGGAGCTCGCCGGCGCGCTGGTCAATCAGCTCAAGATCCCCTACCGGTACGTGTATCCCGCGCTGGTGGCGCTGCGCTTCGTGCCCCGGCTGCGCCGGGACATCGCGATCGTCAACGCGGCACACCGTGTCCGTGGCGTTCGTGAGCGGCGGGGACCGTTCGGAGCCTTGACCCGCGCGTCCCACATGCTCATCCCCTTGATGGCCGGCACCATCCGGCACGCCGAGAGGATCTCGCTCGCCATGGACGCCCGCGGATTCGGCGCCCATCCCACCCGCGAAGACCGTGTTCCCACCCGCTTCACCTGGCTCGACGCCCTCGTGATGACGCTCGGTATGGTCGCGGTTGCGGGGCTCTTCTGGTTGAGTGCCGCGCTGGGACACCTCGAGCTGGTGGGGACCGTGTACCCGTCGAAATGACCCGCATCACCTCGCCGTGCGGGGCGTTGCCGCCGTGAGAGATATTTGGCTCTGGTGGTAATCGAGGGTCGGCTGGCGGGACTACTGGATGTGGACGATCCCGAAGAGCGATTCACCATGCTGTACGACCAGTACTACCGGAGCGTGCTGGGCTATGTGCTGCTGCGGGTCGAGCAGGGCGTGGCCGAGGACGTGTGCAGCGAGACGTTCCTCGTGGCCTGGCGGCGGCTCGACGAGTTGCCCGAGCAGGTGCTGCCGTGGCTGCTCGGTGTCGCCCGCAACAAGCTCGCCAAGCAGCGTGAGGTGCGGTATCGGCGCAAGGATCTGGTCGAGCGGATCGCCGTGCTGACCAGTGAGCAGGAGCACGTCGCCTGGGATGTCGCCGAGCACGTGGTGGACCGGGAACAGGCCATCTCCGCCTTGCGCGCCCTTCCGGAGAAGGACGTGGAGGCGATGATCCTGGCCACCTGGTACGGCCTGACGCCCGATCAGGCCGCGACGGTCATGGGCTGCTCGGCGCGAGCGTTCAACGTCCGGCTGCACCGGGCACGCAAGCGGCTCAGCGGCAGGCTGCGCCAGGAAGCGGGAGCCGCGCGACGACCGGTGCGACCGGCCCGCAGCCGGTTCGCCGAGGAGAGCTGACGCCCGCACGATCCACCCGTAGGGGGAAAACATGACCGATCGTATGTTCGCTCGGCTCAGGCCCGATGAGCTGGACGAACTCGCTGAGGAGAGCTACCGGCGGCGCCGCCGCGAGGACCTCGCCCGAACGTTTCGCAGTACCCGGTACCCGACACCCACGTGGAGAGCTTTCATGGCTCGCCGCCCCATGTTCCTCCTGGTCGCCGGCGCGGTCGCCGCCGGCGCGGTCGTCGTCTCCACAGGCGTGTTGTCCGGCGCGCCCGACGGGAACACCCCGCCGATCGCGGCGGACTCTTCGAGCGCCCCGCAGACTACGGCCGACGGCACGGGGGCGTCGCCGGCCACGCGGATCGACGCCCGATCCTTCCTGCTCGCCGCCGCGGACACCGCGCTGCGTGAGACCACCACGTCCGGCCACTACTGGTACGTCCGCCAGCGTACGACCCATCCCACCTTTGCCTGGCCCGAGAGGTTCTGGACCGGGGTGCGGAAGCTCCAGCGCCAGGAGCAGGCGGAGGTCGACAGGACCGGCGCGGAAGACGACGAACTGGTGGCGATCAACGAGAAGTACAACAAGAAGCTGGAGCGACTGCGGAAGAGCTTCTACCCCGACGGGCCGCCGTACAAGGCGTACATCGTCGAGTCCGAGGAGCGGTGGCGGCCGAAGCGGACGGGCGGCACCCACCGCGCGAGGAGCGAGGACCGCAAGGTCGTTTTCCCCTCGCCGCAGGATGAGGCCGAGTGGAAGGAGCAGGGCTCGCCGAAGCTGCTGGAGGACAAACCCAAGAACGTCGACGACAACCTTCCGCGGCCGCTGTCGATCTCCAACATGGACATCACCATGCAGAACGTCGGCACATTGCCCAGGTCGAAGAAGGCGCTGGCCGGCCACCTGCGTGCCCAGTTCGCGAAGCTGCCGGATCCCCACAAGGAGTTCGACGTCTACCTGTGGCAGACCACCGTCGATCTGATGACCGCCCCGACCACTCCCGGCACCCGGGCGGCCATCTTCCGGATCCTCGCCGACCAGCCCGACATCACCTCCAACGGCGAGGTCGAGGACGCCGCCGGGCGTAAGGGTGTCAGCCTGGCGGTCAGGAGCGACGACGGGCACGAGTTCCAGCTGATCGTCAACAGGGACACGGCCGAGCTGCTGGAGTACGCGGTGGCCGAGAAGGGCGAGGACACGGCGCGGGTGACCTTCGAGGAGTTCGGCTGGACCGACGAGCTGGGGCGGCGCCCGCAACGCTAACCGGCGCCGTAGACGCTCACCTAGCGCCCGCCGACAAGCCGCTTCTGGACCGGGCCGTGGTTCCGAGCCGAGTGTGGCCGCCCGGGGGGGATCGCCAGTGGACGGAGTTGCTGGACAGGTGCTTGAGACAGTCCTCGCTCGCCCATGACCTGCGCAGCGGCCCGGCAGGCCATCCTGGAGACGTCGGGAACTACTCCGAGCGTTCGGGGGAATGTCTCACATGTCTCACCTGCGAAGAATCATCGTCCGCGCCTCCTCTGCCATCCTGCCCGCGGGGGCCGTCGTCCTCACCGGCGGCCTGTCGGAGGCGGTGTCCGCCGACCGGCCCCTGGCCCCGTCCGTGCAGGCCACGATCCGTGACAACTTCGCCTGCGGGCAGGGACCCGGTGGGCTCAAGATGTCGATGCAGAGCAACCGGGAGATGGCCCAGGCGTGCGCCAAGGCCGGTGAGGTGGCTAACGCCTACACCGGCGCCCCGCAGCAGGCCAGCGCGGAGCGAGCCGTCTCAGTCAACGTCGACGGCGCGAACTGGGCCTGCGTCCACAAGACGGAGTCGCAGGAGGCCTACGTCGAGTGCTCTCACGCCGACGAGATGCTCTCGCTGTCCAAGTTCCAGCCTGTGAGCTGATGAGGAGTCCCATGATCTGGCCGGTGCGGCACCACCCGGGCGGCGCAGCCGCCCGCCCGCCGCGCCGTCCCTAACACCGTCGCGCACGACCCCGGTACTTCGGAGAGAAGTGTTCCACATGGGCAAGATCGCGATCCGCGCCTCCATCGCCCTGCTGGCGGCGGGGGCCTTCACCACCGTCGCCGCCGCCCTGCCACCCACCTCATCGGTTCCCGCGAGCCGGCCGGGCGTCGCCTCGCTCGCGGCCTACCGCCCCGTGAGCCTGAACCCCGCGTCCGGGGAGCCCGTGACCCGGGAGTACCAGTGCGGCACGGTCGGGCTGGACGTCGTGGCGAGCAGCTCAGAGGAAAGGGAGTACGCGTGCGACACCGCCAAGAAGGTAGCCAAAGCGGCCATGGAGGGCGGCGCGCCCGGACCGGCCGGCGGTTGGTCATCCGGCCTCACGATCGAGGTCGACGGGCAAACCTGGTCGTGCCAGAACCGCCAGGGCGACGACGACCCGGACCCGCACGGGATGTGCGTCAACAACAGCCGGGAGTCAGAGCAGGTACGCCTGTACTCGTGACGCGAAGAGCAGGGCGACGCCCCGTGATCCCCGCGCATGGTCGCGGCTCATGGCTCACCTCGGGGCTGGCAGAAAGCCTCCGACCAACCCCGGATGGCCGTCCTACACCAGTGCTCGCATGCGGACGAGCCCCCTGACGATCACCGTGAGAGAGGCAACGACATGATCTCGTTCCTGCTCATGACCCAGCTCGGGCTGGACATCAGCGCGATCAGGCGGCGGTCGGAAGATGTCCCGGACGAACCCCAGATGATGTCCCGAAACCCGGCCGCCGCCTAGATCCCGTTCCAGAGAATAACGATCACTGTCGATCCGCGAGCGTCCTCGAAGTAGGCTCGGCCCGGCCTTCGCTCAGAACGTGCGCGGCTGATGGTCCCGCACCGGGAACGAGTCGAACAGCCGCACTCCCTGGGAGCTGAGTGTGGCCAGCCATCGGGTGAGCCCGATGGGCAGGCGGGTGGCCAGTTGCGTGCCGTTCACCAGCATGGTCAGGCCCAATCGGTGCGAGGGCAGCAAGGTCTTGGCCATGCCGCGCGCGAATGCGCGGCTACGCCGGACGAATTCCTCCAGTTCGGCCTGGTAGGCGGCGAACGCCCGGGTGTGATCGCCGCCGGCCGCGGCCAACTGGCCGGCGAGCACGTACGCCGACACCACGGCGAGGCTCGTGCTGGCGCCGATCGCCGGGCCGGGTGACAGCCCGGCGTCGCCGACCAGCGTCACCCGGCCGCGTGACCACGTGTCCAGCCGGATCTGGGTGATGGAGTCGAAGTAGAAGGACGGGGTGCGGTCCAGTTCGGCGAGCCAGCGCGGAACGTGGCCGTCGAGGCCCGCGAAGTGTTCGCGGAGCAGGTTTTTCTGCCGGGGGATATCGCGGTGGTGGTAGTCGAGGGGGCGCTCGGTGCGGAACAGGAACAGCACGCGGGCGTCGTCCAGATGCGCGGCGGTGTAGACCATGGCGGTGCGGCCGATGTCGAAGTGGGCGATCATGGCGCCGTCGCGGGCCATGCCGCGGGGCACCGAGATGACTGCCAGGTACGCACCGACCCAGTGAGTGAACTGGGACTCGGGGCCGAAGGCCAGGCGCCGGACGGTGGAGTGCAGCCCATCGGCGCCGATCACCAGGTCGAACTGGCGCGGTCCGCCTTGCTCGAAGGTGACCTCGCCGTGCTCGGAGATGGAGGTGATGGAGTCGGCGAAGACGTACTCGGCCGTGTCGTGGGTCGCGTCGTAGAAGATTTCGCTCAGGTCGTCACGCATGACCTCGATGTGCCGGTCGGAAACAGCTGTGAAGATCTTGGTGTTGTCGATCAGGGCGGGCCGGCGGACGCCGGGGCGGTAGGCGAGCGTGCGCTCGGTCGCGGTGGACCGCTTCCGAATCGCCGGGAGCACACCCATGCGCTCGGCGATGTCCAGCGCAGGGCGCCACAGATCCACCGAGTGCCCTCCGGTCTTGCGTGGTTGCGGTGCACGTTCCACCACGGTCACCTCGTAGCCGTACTGGGTCAGCCAGTAGGCCAGTGCGGGGCCAGCGATGCTCGCGCCGGAGATCAGGATTCGCATGAAAGCCTTCATCCGAAGGCATAAGTGATAGAAGATCCGCCGGTTATATAGTACATACGGAGGCTACCCTCTCATATACTGGTGGACGTGACGTCCGACCAGAAGCTGCGTGCTGACGCCCGGCTGAACCGCGAGCAGATCATCGAGGCAGCCCATGCCCTCATCGCCGAGCACGGCGCCGACGTGCCGATGGAAGAGGTGGCCCGTCGCGCAGGGGTCGGCACCGGCACCCTGTACCGCCGCTTCCCCAATCGGCACGCGCTGATCCGCGGGGTGGCACTGGACAGCTTCCGCCGCGTGATCGCCATCGCCAGGACGGCCGAGGATGAGGAGCCGGACGCCTGGGCTGCACTGACGCGATTCGTCCATCAAGCCGGTGGCGAGCTGCGCCTGGCGGCGGGCCTGGCCATGCGCTTCGCCGGCACGTGGGCCACCCTTCGCGACGACCCGGAGAACCTCCGGCTGCGCGCTATCCTGCTGAAGATCCTCGACCGGCTCGTCCGCCGTGCTCAGGCCGAAGGCAAGGCGCGGGACGACGTCAGCGCCGCCGACCTGTCGATGATGATGGCTCTGCTGCTGCGACCGATGCCCGGCCTGCAACCAGACCTCACCCCGGCCGGCGTCGACCGCTACCTCACCCTCATGCTCGAAGGCCTGCGCGCCCGTCCCGACACCGCCCCCCTCCCCTCCCCGGAGATCACTGTCGCCGGCCTGGCGTGAGAACGCCAAGAGGAAACAGACGACAGGCGGTGTGACGCAGAAGACGAATCATCTGGCACACCCAGCGGCCGCCGGATCGTGTCCGCCCAGTTCGGCCTCCGCCGCGCCGCGGGCTACGTTCGTGCTGGCCGCGGCCCTGCGGGACGACCCCATGACGGCGGCCGCCGCGGCGACCACGGTGGCCGTGAACCTGCTGCTGTCACGCGCCGACCACCTGCGCATGCGCGTCCTGCACAATGCGGTCCCCCACCCACGAGGCTCCGGCCCCCGGCTCATCCCGGTGCGGGACTCCATGCAGCAGGCGACGCGCGCGTGGCAGATCACCGAGCAGGATCAGCGTCGTGGCCGACGCGACAACGAGCGGCGGAGCGACCAGGCCCAGGAGCAGCGAGGTGATCGCGGCCGGTAGACGGATGTGACGCATGGAAGCTCCCGTATGGGCGCTCGATGTCGCATGGTAGTCCAGATCTTGTACGTACGCTGGTGTCCCGGGAGGAGCGCAGGACCGTGGTGGTGGCGTCGGTGCCGGTCAGAGCTGAAGGCGTAGGTGCCGGTGCCGATGACGGCCGAGGAGACGTCCAGACCGGCCGCCTGGCCTGGCCGCGCCGCGGCCGATCACCGGAGCCGACAAGGTGGCCCGCATGATCGTCGAGGGCCTCGGCAAAGCCCGGATCGCGCTCACCAGCGAGCCCACCGTGGTCAACGGCAACCCGGCACTCCTGCTCCGCGTGGACGGCGAGATCGACGGCGTCATAGCGGTCCGGGTCGAGGACGCCCGCATCACCGGCCTCTACTACGTCCGCAACCCGCAGAAGCTGACCCGCATCGCATCGGAGACCCCACTCACCCTGCGATGAACACCAGCGGCGAAACAGCCACCTGACCAGACACCGCGTCTGGCTTCATCCCCAAACAGCCCCGAACAGATCCAGCCAAATCCCCTACCAGGAGGCCCTTCATGCCGAGCAGCGTTACCGGTGAGCGCACCGACCCGGAACTGCCGGTCGAGCGTGGCTGCCCGTTCGCCCCGCCCGCCGCCTATGGCATGGTCGCCGCCCAGGGGCTGGGCATCCTGGCCGGCGGCCTCCTCGTCGAAGCGGCCGGACCGGAGCACGGCCTGGCGATCGCCGGCGCCGCCGGGCTGGTCGCGGGAGTGCCGGTCCTGCTGGCCTGGAACAGAGCCACCAGGACAGTAACTCGCTGGCCCTGACCCCCCGTAGAGCTCCAGCAGAGCCCGGTCGCGATCACAGCGCATCTGAGTGAACAGCTCATCCCACGGGCGATCGGGAATCGCTCGTGGTGCCTGAGCAGGCACCTTCTGCCGCAAACGACTCCGGCGAACCACTGGCATCGGCTCCAACGGTGAACGGGTACGCAAGGGCCTGGCGACGTTCTCGCGAGGTCGTCAAGCTACATACGAGCCCTAGCCGGGGAACGCGGCCTTCTCGACGATCAGGCGGCGGGCCTCTCGCAGTTGCTTCGGCATGCCGGCCCCGACGGCGCCGACCACCCGACCTTCGCGGCCGTACACCGCCACGAATTTGCGCTCGGAAAGATCGCCGTGCCGCACCGCGAGGTCGCAGGATTCGTCGAAGTGGCCCCAGGCCTGCAATTTCAGGTCGTACTGGTCGGTCCAGAAGTACGGGACGCTTTCGAAGGGACGTCGGTCCGCCGGTGCCGCCAGCAGATTGGTCGCGGCGGCACGCGCGTGCTCGGCGGCGCTGGTGCGGTGTTCCACCCGCATCCGGGTGCCGAACAGCGGGTTGAACCAGCTCGCCACGTCCCCGGCCGCGTACACATCGGACTCCACCGCGCAGTACTCGTCGCAGTCGAGGTGCCCGTCGGTCAGCAACCCGCTGCCGGCCAGCCAGCCGGTGTTGGGAATCGCGCCGATGCCGACGACCACCACATCGGCGGGTAGCCGCTCACCGGTGTCCAGCACCACGCCGGTCACCGCGCCCTGCTCGGGGGTCAACGAGGAAACGCCGGTGCCGCAACGCAGGTCCACACCCCTATCGACATGCAGTGCGGCCAGCAGCTCCGAAACGGGCTCGCCGAGCGCCCGCACCATCGGCGCGGCGGCCGGATCGACCATGGTGACCGACAGGCCGATGTCGCGAGCCACCGCGGCGGCCTCGGCGCCGATGAACCCGGCACCGATGACCACCATTCGCGATTCCGGTCGCATCCGCGGTCGCAGTGCCAGCGCGTCGTCCAGAGTGCGCAGATAGTGGACGCCGGCCAGGTCGCCACCGGGCAGCCGCCGTGGGGCCGCGCCGGTGGCGATGATCAAGCCGTCGTAATCGACCGGCTCGCCTTCGGCCAGCGTGATCTCCCGCCGGTGCGGATCCAGGCCGGTCGCGGTGGCGCCCAACCGCAGGTTCAGGTCCAGCTTTGTCAGCTGTTCGTCGCTGCGCAGCCGCAGCCGTTCCGGTTCCCACTGGCCCGACAGCAGCTGCTTGGACAGTGGCGGCCGGTCATAGGGCAGATGGGATTCGCTGCCCAACAGCGTGATCCGGCCGGTGAAGCCGCGTTGTCGCAGGGAGTCCGCGGCACTGATGCCCGCCGCGGACGCGCCCACGATGACGATCTTGTCCACTATGGTGAGCCCTCGATCGAGATCGCCTGTCCTGGACACACCATGGCTGCCTCCCGGACGGATTCGTGTTGCTCCGAATCAGCGTACGGATGCAACAGAACCGCGATCCCGTCCTCCTCTCGCTGATCGAAGAGCTCAGGGGCGGCAAGCACGCATTGGCCCGCACCGCAACATTTTTCCTCGTCCAATGTGATTTTCATGAGGGCGTCTCTTTCGGTTACCAGGTCACCGGCAGCCGGTGGATGCCGTAGACGAGCGCGTCGCTCTTGAACGGCAGGCGCTCTACCGGGTCCGCCAGTGTCAGGTCCGGGATCCGTGCGAACAACGTGTTCAGCACGATCTCCAGCTCCAGTCGGGCCAGGTTCTGTCCGAGGCACTGGTGGATCCCGAAACCGAAGGCCAGGTGGTGCCGTGCACCGCGGTCGACGTCGATCTGATCCGGCCGCTCGAACACGTCCGGGTCGTGGCTGGCGGCCGCGGCCGCCACGATGACGCCGTCGCCGGCGCGGAAGGTGATGCCGTCCAGCTCGAAATCCTCGACGACCACCCGGGAAGTGGCGTTGTCGACGATGGAGTGGAACCGCAGCAGCTCCTCGACCAGCTGCGGGGTCCGCTCGGGCCGCTCCCGCAACCCGGCCAGCAGTTCCGGATCGTCCAGAAGGGAGGCCGCGCTCAGCGAGATCATGTTGGCGGTGGTCTCGTGACCGCCGACCAGCAGCAGTAGCCCGATTCCGGTCAGGGTCTCGCGGTCATAGGCGTCGATGCCGCGGTACTTGTCGATCAGCCGACTCAGCAGGTCCTCGCCCGGCTCGGTCTCCTTGCCCACGACCAGGCCGTTGATGTACTGGCGCAACCACAGTGCGGTGTCACGTCGCTGTTCGCTTGTCGAGTTGCGACTGAGAATGACCTTGGTTCTGCCCTGGAATTGGCCGCGGTCAGCGTAGGGCACTCCCAGCAGCTCGCAGATCACCAGCGACGGCACCGGCAGCGACAAGGCCTCCACCAGGTCGGCCGGCCGCGGTCCGGCCAGCATCTCGTCGATGGATCGGTCGGTGATCCGCTGGATCGCCGGCCGCATCTGCTTGACCCGCTTGACGGTGAACTCATTGGTGATCATGCGCCGGTGCTGGGAATGCTCCGGCGGGTCCATGGCGACGATCGTGCCCTTCAGCGGCACCGAGGCCACCCCGGGAACCAGCTGCGGAAAGCCGGGGTTCGCGCGGTTCGAGCTGATCTTGTCACTGGACAGGAATTCCCGCGCGAAGGCGTGCCCGGTGATCAGCCACGCTTGCTTGCCGTCCTGCAGGGTCACCCGCGAAATCGGTGCCTCCCGTCGGACTTGCGCGTACTGCGGCGGCGGACCGAACGGGCAGGAGCGGGGCATCGGGAATGCCGGGGGAGCCTGAGTGGCGGAATTTGTCATGATGTCACCTCTCGAATAAGAAACCCTTGGTTTCTTGTGTCCAGGGTAAGCTCGGCAATCAGGAAACGCAAGGTTTCTTGGGAGTTGTGATGCCGAACACGCCGAGGACGGCCCCCTCTACAGGTGAGCCCATGTCGCGCCGCCGGGGAGCCGAGCTCGAAGACGCCATCCTGGTCGCGGCTCGCGAGGAACTGGCCGAACTGGGGTACGCGAAGTCCACAATGGCCGGTATCGCGAACCGGGCCGGTACCAGCAAACCCGTGTTGTACCGCCGCTGGAGCAGCCTGCCCGAGCTGTTGCTGGACACGCTGAGGAGCCGGTTCGCCAACGTGCCGGTCCCCGACACCGGCGATCTGCGCGACGATGTGTTGGGCCTATTGCGTCAGGCGCAAGCGAACCTCGGCGACACCCGCCGCGACACGGTCTCCGGACTGATCGCGGACACGGTTCACGACCCGCGGCTGGCACAGCGATTGCGGGACCTCATCGCTGACTCGACCCTGTCGGACGCTATGTCCACGGTGCTGGAGCGCGCGGCCGAGCGCGGTCAGATCCCGCCCGGCCCCTGGCCGCGACGAGTGATAACCCTGCCGATCAGCCTGCTGCGGGACGACTTCGTGGTCTTCGGAATCTTGCCATCCGATGCCGACCTGGCCGCTGTCACCGACGAGGTCTTCCTTCCGCTGCTGGGTTACGCGTCACCTTCCAGCGTGGTTCGGAATGGCGATCGTCCGTCGAGCGAGCATCGAGAGTGATGCACGTCACTGATTGACACTGTCCGAGTGCGGTTCGCGAGTCTCGGGTCCAGAACCGAGATATGGGTAAACCGGCCATGAGTCGCTGGATCTCGGCGACAAGGACCAGGTCGGTCCTACAGCGAACCAGCGTGGTGCGAGCGTGTGGCGCAGAATGTGCGCCGTGGTGGCATCATCCAGCCCGGCCATCCGGGCAATCTCGGCGAGGATGCCGCCCGCAGCCCGGGCGGTCAGCCGTCCGCCCCTGGCGTTGAGGAACAGGGCTCGGTGGTCGCCGGCGTGGGGCCAGTCGGGGCGTTCATCCAGCCGGAGCTGCAGCTCGGTGCGGAGCCTGGGGTGGATGTCGACCTCGCGGAACTTGCCGCCTTTGCCGTACAGGCGCAGCCTGCCCTTGCGGGCCGACATCTGGACGTCCTCGACGTCGAGGCGGACGACCTCGCTGATGCGGGCGCCGCCGTAGTACGCGATCAGCGCGATGCACCGGCCGCGGGAAGACAGGTGCGCCTCCACGGCGCGCAGCCAGCGGATCCGGGCGCGCTCCTCCAGCGCGCGCGGTGCGCTCCGCCGCGGCACTCACCCTGGCCACGGTGCGGCTAGAGAGGCCAGGGGAGAGCAACTCAAGGGTTATCAGTTAGAGGTGCGGGAACCAGCCGCCTCGGCCGTGCGGGGTGAGGTCGAGGAGGTGCCAAACGGGGGCGAGGAGGTCGATGCCGCGCTCGTCGATGTCGTCGGCCATGCGGGGGTGGGCGGAGTAGAAGTGGTGGATCGCGCCGTCACCGTCGCGGGTGAAGACGGAGATGGTGGAGTCCTGTTCGCCCTCCTTGTCCTCGCTGCCGAGGTCGTACTTGAAGGTGCTGTCGCCGCAGCTCAGCAGCCGCAGCCGGTGCCAGCCGCGGTTGCGGGCGTGCTGCCGCAGGGCGGGCGGGTCGGCTGCCGCGGCGACAGCGAAGTCGGCGTTCCGGGCGATGTGGTGGGCGATGCCGTTGAAGCCGTCGATCCACAAAGTGCACATGGGGCACGGATCGGTCTGCAGCTTGCCGTACATGAAGTGGTAGACGATCAGCGGGCGGTCCTGCGCGGTGAAGAGCCCGCCGAGGGAGACCTCGCGGACCGGCGCGTCGCCCGCGTCGAGGTCGGCGGGGCCCTCGAGGAAGACGTAGTCGTCGACGGGCGGCCCTTGCGGGAGCGCCCGTCGCTGGGCCGCGACCTTCTCGCGGTGGCGCATGAGGTCTATCTCGGCCAGGCGCAGTCCCTCGCGGGCGGCGAGGTACTCCGTCGATTCGCCGGACAGTCTTGTCTGCCGCATAATGCCCTCCTGGGGCAGCGATCCCTGGGTTCCGGTCGGGATCCGCGGGTTTCCCCAGCTCTTCGGGTCTGGGTCACGTTCACGGACGTGGTGTGTGAATCGATCTTCGCGTGATCCTGTTTCTGCAGGTTAAGCGACAAGTTTCTGTGGGAGCGGCTTCTGGGTCGGTGTGTCGCCGACGACGAGGCGGACGCGGGCCTTGGCCAGGATGTCCAGGCCCATGTAGCGGCGGGCTCCGTGCTGAGTGCGCGCCGAGGCGGCGTCCGGCTGGTCGAAGATGGTGCGCACCAGGGTGGCCACGAACGGCTGGGCGGACTTGTTCACGCAGGTCAGGATGTTGCGCAGGTAGTGGCTGCGCCCCGTTGCCAGGACGCGCCCGCCACGGCGGCGCCGATAGCCGCCACGAGCCCGGCGTGGCAGTCGGAGATCACCAGCCCTCAGCCGTCTGGATCAACGAACCCGCCAAGGCTCGCCGGTGTGCGTGGCCCGCATCCGCCAGCGCACGGTGACCTGGTCGTTTTCGACCACCATTACGAGTATCTCGAATTTGGGATCCGTGTAAGCTGCGTGCACCTCACCGATGGCCGCTTTGAAGCCCTCGGGCCCGACGACGTTATGGCTGCCGCGCCTGCCCGGTCAGTTCGTGAACGACCCGGCTGCCTATCCGGCCGGTGGCCCCGGTCGCGAGTATCACGTGTTTGCTCCTTCCTCAAATGCTCAGCAGGGCGATGCGATCGTTATGTTTCCGCCTCGTCACGACCAGATAGTCACGCAGTACAACTCCGTCGCGGCGCCTCACGCACGCTCATCGAGATCTCGGCGCCAGTTCGGCGTTCATGCGGTTGCGTCCTGCAGGATGACCGGCTTCATGACGCCGTGTTCGCGGCGCCGAAGTAGACGAGGACACGGACGCGGGGCATTTCACGCACGCTGGGACACGCTGGGCAGTCGTTCCTGGCGCAGCAGGTCCCGCCAATCGGCCGGCCAGTTGATCAGGGCGAAGATGAACATGATCACCAGATTGGTGGGGGCGGCGACACGTTCGTAGAGCTCGCTGCCGGCGATGATGTGCGTCGTGGTCGCGGCGGTGAGGACCAGGATCAGGGCCGTCGCGCCGATGAACTTGAATCGTCGCCGGGGAATGACCAGCAACACGGCGCACACCCCCTCGATGGTCCCGACCACGAACCTGAACCAGGACGGGTAGCCCCACTCGACGAACTTCGCCGCGTACGCCGGCCCGAAGAACGTGGGGCCGGGCCAGTACTTCGTGACGAAGCCCATGAAGAACGTGAATGCCACGAACCAGTAGAAGGCCGTGAGCAGTCGTCGTGGCCACAGGCGGGTGGACATGATGGTTCCCTCCGATGTAACTCGTCCGGAAAATGGATGCCGCCGGTTCAGGCCGGCTGGATGAGGCCGATGACGTTGCCGTCCGCGTCGGTCACCGAAGCGATCAGCTTGCCCCCGCCGACGTCCTTGACCTCCTGCGACGTCTGCGCCCCCGCGTTGAGGAGCGCCCGCAGGCTCGCCTCGATGTCGTCGACGTGCCAGTAGGCGACGGGCCCGGACATCCCCTTCGTGTGGCCCTGCGGGTCCAGGCCGATGTTCTGGCCGTTGATGGAGAAACCGACGTAGGAGGGCTCGTCCATGTACGGCTCGACGCCCAGCAGTGCGCTGAACATGGCCTTGGCGGCGGCGAGATCCTTGACCGGGTGAATGACAGTCTTGATGCCATCGTTCACGACGTGCTCCTCGTGTGTGCCGGTCACATCGGCGAAGGCGGACGGGTCATAGACATGACACGACCCGACGAAGGAATGTGACCGATGGATGACCACGAGTTTCTGGCCGACCGATTCGAGGAGCATCGCCGTCACCTGCGAGCGGTGGCCTACCAACTGCTCGGGTCACAGAGCGAGGCCGATGACGCCGTCCAGGAGGCGTGGCTGCGGGTCGGCCGCTCCGACACCAGCGAGGTGGAGAATCTGACGGGGTGGCTGACCACGGTCGTCGCCCGCGTGTCGCTGAACATGCTGCGCTCGCGCACCACCCTGCGCGAGGACCCGTTGGAGGCGGTGGCTCCGGACTCGGCCGGCGACGGCGGGAGCGATCCGGAGCAGGCCGCGCTGGTGTCCGACTCGGTCGGCCTGGCGATGCTGGTGGTGCTGGACAAGCTCGCTCCAACCGAGCGGCTGGCCTTCGTCCTGCATGACGTCTTCGCTGTGCCGTTCGAGGAGATCGCACCGATCGTGCATCGCTCCCCGGCCGCGGCCAGGAAGCTCGCCAGCAGGGCCCGGCGGCGGGTCCAGGGGGTGGACCCGCCGTCCGGTGCCGACCTGCTGCGGCAGAGAGAGATCGTCAGCGCCTTCCTCGCGGCCTCGCGGCGCGGCGACTTCGGCGCCTTGCTCGCGTTGCTCGACCCGGACGTGGTGCTGCACGCCGATAGTGCGGCCGTGCTGACGGGCGCCTCCGGGCGGCTCCGCGGCGCTTCTGCGGTGGCCGAGACCTTCCGCGGCCGTGCCCAAGGCGCGCGACTGGCGCTGGTCGACGGGGCCGCCGGAGCCGTTTGGTCAGGGGGCGGGCAGCCGCGCATGGCGTTCGATTTCACGATCGGGGCGGGGAGGATCACCGAGATCAACCTGATCGCAGACCTCGACCACCTTCGCGAACTCCATCTGGAGGTCATCGAGGACTGACGAGGGCGCCGTGCCGGACTACGGGTTCGGCGCGTCGTCCGTACCACTCAACCACCATTCGGCGCCAAGAAGGACATGCTGCATGAGCATTACCGAGTTTGCGGTGAGCCGTTCTTGAGACGGCTGGACTGAGGTTGACGGGATCCCGTCTGATCATCGCGATCAGGCCGGCCGCACCCGGCTCTCCACAAGCCCGGATGGTTCGTGGTGACGTGTTCTCATCCCGTGGTGGCCCAGGGAATCGGGATGGCCGCACCCCGATAGCGGTAGCGCGTGGTGCCTACCGTGATCGGGTTGAACAGCTCTCTGTTCTCACTGGCCCACCAAGATCCGCGACCGCCGTAATGGCGACGGATCTTCTTCCAGGCCGTCCTGGGGTGCTTGCGCTGTATCCGTCTCCAGACGGTTTGCCACAGGTAGTGGCGCGCAGCTAGGAGAGGGTCACGAAGGACACCCCGGGCCGGAAGTAGGCGCACCAGCCCTGCACTGCCGGGTTGAGCCGGACAAGCAGGGCGTCGGGCGGCTGGTTCGTCCCGACCTCTCGGCACAGCGTCTTGACCGCGGCCATGATGGACCACAGGGCCTTCTTGGCCGGGTGGGCGTAGACGTAGTACTGGTTGCTGCCCGGTTTCCGGTGGCGCTGGGTGCGCCACCCTAGGAAGTCCAGGCCCTGCTCGATGTGGGTGATCAGAGTCGCCCTCCACGATCCATTCGTACTTCTTGGACGTGAGGAGGCGCACCTCGGCCACCGCGTCATGAGCCCGGCGGTTCGGGCGGAACCCGTAGGAACACAGGAAATCCGCCTCGAAGATCGGCTCAAGCACCAGCTTTAAGGAAGCCTGCACTACCCGGTCGTTGATCGTCGCGATTCCCGATCGGTGCAGCTTGCCGCCGGATTTGGGGATCATCCGCTCCCGCACCGGCATGGGCCGGTGCGGGGTTCCGCTGGGCCAAGGGCGGCCGGGGCTTCGCCGGTTGGTACTGGCCAGCAACTACCGGCGGCCATGTCGGTGACGAATCATGGCTGGAGCGGGACCGGCTGATCCTGCTGGACTTCGATCCGCAGGTGGTAGGGATCGCCTCGCAGCCGTTCTGGCTGCACTGGCGTGACGGTGACGCTCGTCGTCACGCGCCCGACTACTTCGTACGGCTTGCGGACGGCCGCGCGAGGGTGATTGCGACAAAATGCCGCTGACCTGCAGGAATGGGTCCCTGCCCAGGGTGGTGCCGGTCCTCGCCGAATATCCACGGCGGGGGGCACAGAGGATCTCTCCAAGCTCAGACGGCCGTCACCGTTTCCCGACGCCAGGCCTGTGACCAGGCCTGATTCGCACACCGCTCCCTCGCATGATGTTGCCGGAGCACCATCCTGCCAGCCGCAAGTGCTGACCGGCACCGGTCGGATGATCCAGACTGCTGCGGGTCAAACGGGTTGGCGGGTGTTGTCCGGGCTTCATTGTCCGAGAGGTCCTTCGAAGCTCGGTCGAGCCCCGCAATGAGAGGCAGGCTCACCACGAGATGAGGAGCGTTTCTCGGTTGGTTTCCACAGGTGCCAAGAGCACCCGGAGATCTCCTGCAACTCCGGCTCCGGAAGGATCTGCGTCCTCGCCTACGGCTCGGGCGCGATGACGGCACCACGGCAAAATAAGGAAGCATATGCGTTTTCGTAATAAGCTCGCCGCCGTGGCGAGCGTGGCCATGGTCTCCGCCTGGCTGGTGGGGACCGCTGCTCCGGCGAGCGCGGCGAGCCCGTGCGGCGGCGGCTACAAACTTGTGGGTACGTACAACATCAAGTTGGGGGGTTCGAAGTACGGAATCCTTGAGATCCGCTGGAACTCCGGTAAGGGACGGAACTGCGCGGTGGCCTACGGCCGGGGCAGCACCTATGGTTCCAAGGCCTACAAGTCGGTGTGGATCAAGACTTCCGGCGCCTCCTCATGGGCCGACTCCGACAGCGGCCAGTTCACGTACTACGCGGGTCCCGTCTACGTCTCGGCCCGGGACAAGTGCATCACCGTGCTGGCGACCGTCAAGGGCAGCGGTGGATACGGCGACGTGAGGGTGGACGGAGTCCACTGCGGCTGACCGCCGCCATGGATCGCCGCATGGCCGGTGAGAGCGCCTGGGTTCCTTCTGGCCGGGCCAAGCTGATGGCGAGGATGGCCGGCCGGGCGCCAACCGGCCGCGCCGTCCTCCCGATGAACCGCGTGCCCCGACGCGCTGATGCGGTCCTGCCGCCAGGGATGGTCGGTGCCGGCGCGGTCCGCGACCAGGTCGCGGACCGCGCGCTCCAGGCAGATCGGTCGCCGCGATGCGCCGATGATGGTAACAATCTTGTCGAGGATGGCCTGGCTCCACCCAGCGCGATCGCGCCTCAGGCTCTCGACGAGATGAACTCTGGGGTGAACGGCATTCAAGCGGCGTTGAACGCTCAGCCGCAGTAGACGTCGGTGACGCCCTCAGCCGGGTTGTTCCTGCCGACCTGGCCCTGGAAGCTGATGCACTTGCCCTTGGCGTACACGCTGACCGGACCGGCGTAGGTGGTGTAGGTGTCGGCGTCCCTGTCGGAGGCGCCCGAGGTGGAGATGGAAACCATGATGTACTGCGCATTGCCGGGTTTGTTCGTGTAAGTCATCGCGCAGTTCCTCCCGGTGGAGGAGTTGTAGTAGACGGCGATGTATCCGCCGGTGATGGACCAGTTGTCCAGGTGGGTGCCGGAACACACGGCCGCCGAGGCCGGAGCCGATGCAGCCGCCACGAGGCCGGCGCCGAGCGCCAGCGCGCCGGCGAAAGAGGTCAGTCTCCGGAACAGTTCGACTCTCATATGCAGCCTGTAGAACCTTTCGCATTCGAGGCGGTATGGCCCTCAACTCACGATGGGGCAGCGCATCAGGGCTCGGTCTGGTCCTGCCAGCCGAGGTTGCCGGGGCCACAGTCGGCGTCCGGCATGCAGTCAACGGGCGGCAGCGCGACCGTGCCATGGTCGCTCACGCTCACGGAGACGGCCCCATGCGCCAGGCCGACGAGCGCGGCGGCCGCGAGCGACAGGATGGCTCCCTTCATGGAGATAGGACTCCTCGCAGTATCACGTGTACGGAAAACCGACAGAGAAGAGTTTCGGGCAGCCGTCCCGAGGTGTCATCGTTTCTGGCTGTCACCATGCTGCCGTGGCACCTTGATGCCTCGCGGAAGGTGTTACGGCAGCCCGCCGGTCGGCCTCAATTACGGACGTCTCCGCAACGGGTTTCGTGCGGCCCTCACTGTCGTCGTTCCTTGGCCATAGTGAACCTATGACACGAGGATTTTTCGCCACGCTGGGACTCAGCGTCGACGCTGAGTCCCTTTATCGCGTCATCATGCGCGAGCCAGGGCTGCAGGTGGAGGAGCTCGCCATCCGCATCCAGCTGCCACCCGGGCACGTGCACGATGCCCTCGGCGAGCTGACCCGGCTCGGGCTGATCCAGCCGTCCTGGGAACGACCGGGTCACCTGCACCTGGTGGACCCCGAGATCAGCCTCACCTCGCTGCTCGCCAGCCGCGAGGCCGAGCTGCTTCAGCGTCAGCAGGCGATCGCCGCCGGCCGCGCAGCGGTGAACGACCTGATCGCGGAGTACAACGGGCGTAACGGCGCCCCCAGCCGGGCCGAGATCAAGTACCTCTCAGGCCTGGACGACATCAGGACGCACATCGAGGTCATGGGGCGTGAATGCGTGTCCGACGTGATGGCGTTCGTGGACGGCGGACCGCAGACCAGGGAGAACATGGAGGCCAGCAGGCCCCAGGACCAGGCGGTCCTGGCCCGCGGCGTGCGGATGCGCTCGATCTACCTGGAGAGCCTGTCCAACGACCCCGCCACCCTCGCCTACGTCAACTGGCTGACCGAAGAGGGAGCGGCGATCCGCACCACTCCCGTGGTCCCGCTCCGGATGATCATCTTCGATCGGCGGGCGGCACTGCTTCCGGTGCAGATCAACGACACGTCCATGGGGGCCATGGTGTTGCGCCAGAGCAGTGTGATCACCGCCATGTGCGCGCTTTTCGAAAAGCTCTGGGAGGACGCCACCCCGATCGGCGTCGCCCCCCAACGCGAGCACGACGGCATCAGCCGCCAGGAGCTTTCCCTGCTCAGGCTCATGGCCGAGGGCAACACCGACGAGGTGTGCGCCCGCAAGCTCGGCATCTCGCTCCGCACCGAACGCCGCCTGGCCGCCGACCTGATGGCCCGCCTCAACGCCAAGAGCCGTTTCCAGGCCGGCGTCCTCGCCACACGGGCCGGCTGGCTCACTGACGACGTCGCCGCGCGCCTCCCGTGACCGCGGCGGCCAGGACCCGCCCTCCCCTCGCGCCGCCGCGCCCGGCCCGGCGGGGGCGCGGAGCCACTGTCCGCGCCGGCTGTCGATGTACGCCTTGCTCTTGCGGACGGCTACCAGGCCCTCAGCTTGACGAAACCCTTCGGCCACGTAACGGTCGACACTGCGCTGACACCCACACAAGATCACAAACGGGTTCGGCTCGCAGTCCACGCGCAGCCGTGCGCGCATATACGCGATGACCTGGCTAGCAGTCACGCACCGGCCGGATAGGCGGCGAGCAGCTCCCGCACCTCGGGCACCGACCCGTACGGTTCGAGTCGCTGCAGCACCACCCGCGCCCGTCCGGCCGTGCGGTCGCTAGCCACGTCCTGCGACAGCTCCAGCATCCGCCGGGCGGTGCTCGCCGCCTCCTCCGGCTCGTTCGCATCGGCCAGTGCGACCGCCAGCCACGACAGGTAGAGGGCGAGTTCCCGCGCGTGGGTGGCGTCGTACCGGGTGAGGACACTCGACAGGATCGGCACGGCCCGCAGCGGCTTCCTCAGCTCCGTGTACACGCGGGCTTCCATCACCTGCAACTCGCCAGCGTCCACCCAATACAGATAGCCGGGCCCCTCCTGCCTCCGATCCGCCGCCAACGCCTCGCCAGCCTCGCCGAGAGCCCGCATTGCCGCCTGCGCGTCGTCCTCGCGGGTGTGCGCCCACGCCAGCCGATCCCACGCCAGCGCACGAGCACGGCCCAGCGTGTTCGAGCCCGCAGCCTCGACGGCGGCCATGGCTAGCGATGCTGCCTCGCCAGGGTCGCCCACGTTGGCCACCTGATAGGCGAGCGACCCGACGAGATTGGACTCCAGCGTGCCGTCCCCTGCCTCGCGTGCCGCGCTCGCGCCGAGCCCATACGCCTGCGCGGCCTGCGCGTGCTGGCCTGCGTCGGAGGCGACCCACCCGGCGATCTGCGCACACTCGCCGATCACGGACAGGAGCTTCCGGCCGTTCGCTTCCGTGTGGGTGGACTCCCGGCAGAGGCGCACGGCGGCGCCCAGTTCGCGGAACGCGGGCTCGATCAGGTCCTCACCGCCGAGCACGTCGTCAGCGAGCCGCAGAGCGTGGACGCGCGCGGACAGGTCGTCGATGGTGCTCTGCCCGACACGTCGGCCCGGCCGGGAGCCGAGGGGTGCGAGCGGGTCTCCGCCCGGCAGGATCGCCGCGAGCACCTCGGCGGGGTTCTTGCGGGGTGGCCTGAGCGGTTCGGCGAACAGGTCCGCCTCGTCGATGCCGAACGCGAGAGCGTACAGCCTGCGGTACATGTCGCCCGGCCGCCATCTACCAGCTTCCCAGTCGCGGATTTCTCGCATGAGTGATGTCCGAGCCGGGAAGTGGGCCTGCACCTCGGGCGGCGCGGCCTCGAACAGCTGTCTGGCCATCTCTTTCTGCGACCAGAAGCGGGCCAGACGTTCGGCTTTCAGCCGTACAGCCCATGGCGGAGGAGCCTTGCGCGGCTGGTGCTGCTCGACCATGGCGGACCTCGCGGGGCTGGGGGTCTCTCCGCTTCTCTCCTCTATCCTCTCCTATCGCCTGCTGTTACGCAGCGTTGTGATGGACCTGTGAATCTGGACACGGACGGCTTCTACTCCTGGTCGGCACGCGATAGCCGCGGCACCCGGGGCGCCGGCGGTGTGACCGACCACAGCGGGCTCGCGGTTGAACTACTTTTCGCCGCTCTCCGTGATCTGTCGCCTGGCGCTGCTGGCTCGGTCCGCATCGTTCGCTTGGACCGGCACGCAAGCAACCCCGCCTACACACACGGCAGGGTCGTGTTCCGCACCGGCCAGGAGAGCGACAGTCCATAAGCCCCCGTGCCCGTCGTGTCGGGTGCGGCGCGGCGGGCCGAGGTTCCACCCCCTGAGCGGGCGCGGCGGCGGGACCGGTCGAATGGAAGCGCCGCCGCGCCCCTACAAAAGGAGGTCTGATGACCATCACGTCCACACGACCGTGGGGCATGACCCGCATGAAGCCGCCCCTGGAGGCGGTAACCCTGCCGTGGGTGGCGGCCGAGCTTGATGAGACCACCCAGCTCGCTACCTACCGCGACGCGGACGGCCACGCCGTCGACACCGTCACATGCGGAACCTTCGTGACGGTCACGACGTCCAAGCCGCATGACGGCTCGGGGAACGCTTCTCCGGTCGCGGACGACTCGAACACCGACCAGAAGTAGCCATGCGATCCTCTCGGGGCACCGTCATGGTGATCACCTGCATGGATGACGTCACCGCCAACCCCGTCATCGCCGCGTCGAACGAGCGCGGCTCGCGGGTGGCCCGGGTGGATCCGGCTGACATCGGCCCCGATCTGACGTTCAGCGCGCAGATCGGGGCCGATCAGGTCGGATGGACCGGGTCGTTGCGGACCCTGACTCGCGACGTAGCGCTGGAGGACGTGCAGGCCGTCTACTACCGCCGCCCGTCGCCGTGGCGCTTCCATGAGCTGCCGCCGCAGGAGCGCGAGTTCGCCAAGTCCGAGGCGCGGCACGGGCTCGACGGCATGCTCGCCGCCCTACCGAGATGCCGGTACGTCAACCGTCCGGCCGCCGTCGAGCGAGCCGAGGTGAAACCGGCGCAGCTCCAGGTGGCCGCCGAGGTGGGTTTCGACGTGCCGGCAACCCTCATCACGAACGACCCCGGCGCCGTCCGCGAGTTCGCCGCCAAGCACGCCCCGATCGTCTACAAGTCGTTCCGCGGCGTCCCTGCAGCCCCAGGCGGCGAGGTGGCGGCCATCTGGACGCAGCGCATCGATCCGGCCGACGTCGACGAGTCAGTCAGGCTCACCGCTCACCTGTTCCAGGCCGAGGTGCCCAAGACGAGCGATGCCCGCGTCACGGTGGTGGGCTCGCGCGTTTTCGCTAGCGAGATCACCGCGCTGGACGGGACGCTCGACTGGCGCCGCGACGACTGGGACCGCCTCGTCCACACCCCGATCGAGGTGCCCGCGCCGATCAAGGTCGCGATGCGCTTCTACCTGCGCCGCTTCGCCCTCGCGTTCGGCTGCTTCGACTTTGCGCTGACCGGCTCGGGAACCGACCGCCAGCGGACGTTTTTGGGATGCAACCCCAACGGGCAGTGGGCTTGGCTGCCCGACGCGCCCGCGATAGCAGCGGCTCTCGCCGACACCCTGCTGGAAGGATGAACCCATGCACGAACTGACCGCCAAGGTCCGGCACGAACTCGCCGCCGAGATCGACCACCCGCGCTGGCGTGCAGCGCTGGAAGCGGTGCCGCGCGAGCTGTTCGTCGGTGACAACGTGTTCCATCCCGACGCCCGCGGCTGGGTGCCCGTCCACCGCTCGAAGATGAGTCCCGAGGATTGGCTTGCCCTCATCTACTCCGACCAGAGCTTGGTGACTCAGGTCGCCGGCGTCCTGGCCGAGGATGCCGGCGAACCGATCGCCAACGTGTGGGCGACGTCGTCGTCTACGCTGCCCAGTCTCGTCGTGCGCATGCTGGACACGGCCGGGATCAGCGAAGGCGACAAGGTGCTGGAGATCGGCACCGGCACCGGCTACTCCACGGCGCTGATGTGCCACCGGCTCGGCAGCGGTGCTGTCACTTCGATCGAGTTCGATCCGGCCGTTGCAGGACGTGCGAAGACAGCGCTCACAGCGGCAGGGTATGCGCCGACCCTCGTGCAGGGAGACGGGCTTGATGGCTTCGACCGCAACGCCCCGTACGACCGGCTCCTCGCCACCTGCGCGGTGCGGACAATCCCGCTCCGCTGGTTGCGGCAGGTCCGCCCTGGCGGGACGATCACCACGCCCCTGCTGGGCTGGATCGGCGCTGGCGCGCTGGCGCACCTTCAGGTCGCCGACGACGGAACCGCGAGCGGCACCTTCCCGGAGGTTGTGTACTTCCAGCCCGCCCGGCCGCACGCTGCTCCGCCCATGGGCATGATGAAGCTCGGTGTCGGCGACGCCAGCCACACCACCATGGACCCGGCGCTGCTGAACGATGAGACGGGTCAGTTCGTGGCCCAACTCGCCGCTCCCCACGCGCAGCATGTTTGGGTCGAAAGCACTCTGGCACTGCACGACGTGGAATCGGGCTCGCATGCCGACGTCGAGCCTGCGGACTCAAGCGGATGGGTTGTCCACCAGTACGGCCCGAACCGCCTGTGGGACGCAGTTGAGCGGGCCCTTGCCTCGTGGTTGGACGCTGGCAAGCCGCACCAGTCGGCGTTCACGCTGACTGTGACGCCCGAGCGGCAGTGGGTCTCACTGGATGTGGGCGGCTCCGGCAGCCTCCGATGGAATCTGCCTGCCTGACCCGGGCATGACGAAAGGGCCCCGTAGCCTCCCGGCGAGAGGAGAGGAAGAGCCGTGGGGGATGGCGTGGGGCCCTTGGCGATCGCGGGTGCGCTCATGAGTGAAAGCGGCAGTGTGAGGACGGCGATCAGGGCTGGGCAAGGTGACATTCAGCTACAGCTTCCAGAAACAGCTACCTGACCGTCCCGCCGGCTGTTCATGCGGGTGAGTCATATGGCGGCGATGTCGAGCTGCTTGTTCTTCATGTCGGAGCCGTTCAAGATCCTGCCTATCGTTGGGCCGATGACAGGAGCGTGCGTGAGACGCAGCATCGCGGCGCGGATGATCTGTTCCTTGCGGTCGTGGGGCGTGAAGAGCCTGCGCATGGTCAGCGCACTGTCCTGCTCTGCTTGGATGAACGGCCGCATCCTGGCCTCCCACGCCCGCAGCGCGCTGGGCAGGTCGTCAGGGTGCCGTCGCAGCATGGTGCCCAACAGTTCGCCCCCGGCCATGGCGCTGGAGGCGCCCATGCCCGCGTACAAGGTCACGCACCAGGCGGCGTCGCCGACCAGGGCGACGCGGCCGCGGTGCCAGCGGGGCATCCTGACCTGCTGTACGGAGTCGAACAGGAAGTCCGGGGCCTGCTCAAACCGGGTGAACAAGGTCTCCAGGAGGCGTCCGGTGGCCTCGGGGCCGAAGGCGGCGCGGAGCGACTCGATCGGCGGGCGGGCGAATTCGGCGTCGATGTCGCCGGTGCGGTAGGAGAACAGCAGGCTCGGCGGGTGGTTGCCGTAGGGGAAGGTCCATGCCGAGCGTCCAGGCTCGGCCAGGATCAGGCCCTCGTGCAGCGTGAAGCCCTCGATTGGCCGGTCGAGCAGGGTTGCGGCGATCATGTAGTTGAGCGGGTGCAGGTACTCCTGCGGCCCGAAGGCCAGGCTCCGCACGGTGGAGCGCAGGCCGTCGGCGCCCACCACCAGGTCGAAGCGCTCGGTGACGACGGCGCCTGAGGCGGTGTCGTGCAACGTGACCTCGGCCGCCGTGTCGTCCTGGGTGATGCGGGTGGGCACGGTGGAGTAACGGATCTCCATGTCGTCCGGCAACGCGGAGAACAGCCCCTGCTCGATGTCGCCGCGCAGCAGTTGCAGGGGTTTGCCCGGCAGGGTTGACGGGTTCATGCCCGGGGTTCGGCGTCCCGCCCGATTCACCTCGTACGCGGTAAGCAAAGGGCTGCCGCGGTCCCCGATGGCCTCCAGCACACCCAAACGGCGAGCGGAGGCCATGCCGGTGCCGAACAGCATAATGAAGTACCCTCCCGAGCGGCGCACAGGCGCCCGCTCGATCAGCATCGGCTCCCAGCCGACCTGCCGTAGCCGGAGCGCGGTCGCGATTCCCGCGATCCCGAGCCCGACCACCAGGGCACGGCGGCCACCATCTTGCATGACGACTCCCTTCCACAAAACTGCTTTTTCAGGTCGGTCCCGGCGCGCAGCCGCAGACCGCTCGGCGTTCATCAGGGCGTGGGCGCCCATCACCCGACCCGCCCGGGATGGGGTGATGGGCCGACAGATCAGGCGGCCGGGGTCGCGTGGGCCTGCACCGAGAGGTCGTGCCAGTCGGCCCAGGTCTTGAGCCGGTCGGCGTAGACCTGCTGGAGCATCGGGTAGCTCTGGGTGCCGAAGAACACCCGCAGGGGCGGGTTGGGGATGTCGGCGAGCTTGAGCATGGCCTGGCCCGCGGCGGTCGGGTCGCCGGCATCGAGCGATTGGGCGTGCGCGGCGTGGGCCCTTCGGGCGGCGTCATAGAGCGGGTTGGGCGAGGCCTTGACCGCGCCGGCGCTCGCGCCGGTGGCGTAACTGCCGGGCTCCACGACGGTTACCTTGATGTCGAAGCCGGCGACCTCCTGGGCGAGGCTCTCACTCAGGCCCTCCAGGGCCCACTTGGACGCGCAGTATCCGCCGCCGAGGGGGAAGGCGGCGACGCCGGCGGTGGAGGAGATCTGAATGATGTGCCCGGAACCCTGCTCGCGCAGGTGGGGCAGCGCGGCCTGGATGACCCGCAGCGGGCCGAGCAGGTTGGTCTCCAGCAGGTCGCGCAGGTGCTGCTCGGTCAGCTCCTCGACCGCGCCGAACAGGCCGTAGCCGGCGTTGTTGACGATCACATCCAGGCGGCCGAAATGCTCCTTGGCCCGCGTCACGCTCTCGAAGACGGCGGCCTTGTCGGTCACGTCCAGCTCCAGCGCAAGCACCAGGTCGCCGTAGGCGGTGACCAGGTCATCGAGGCTTCGAGGGTTGCGGGCGGTGGCCGCCACCCGGTCGCCGCGGGACAGGGCGGCCTCGGCGAAGCTGCGGCCAAGACCGCGCGACGATCCGGTGACGAACCAAACCTTGCTCATGATCTCCTTCTTTCTGCCATGGGATGCGAACCGGCGTAGGCGGCCTACTGAGGCCGGACATTGCGGTTGCGGGCGAACAGGTTGCCGGGGTCGTGCTGGCGCTTGATCGCGGCGAGGCACCGGAGGGGTCTGCGCGGGGGAGTCTGGCCCACAGCGCATCGAGCCCGGGGCGGGCGGCCTCGATGACCGGCGGCGGGCCGGCTGCGGTGGTCACGACCATCAGCTCGGCCTGGCGGTGGGCGTAGGCGGTGGCCTGCTCGGGGAGCCGTGACACCGCGCCGCCGACGCTGCGCACGGCGATGAGCGGCGACGCCTTTGCCGCCCCGGTCGCGGCCAAGATCCGCAGAGCTTGCGGCACCGACTCCTTGCCGACGAACGCGCTGCGGGTCACCAGTGGATGCGGGGCGGCGGGGTCGCGCCGTCCACGAGCGTGTCCGCATACGGTCGCAGCGCGACATCGTCGGCGATCACCGTACCGAGGGAGCGGATCGGGTCGATGGCCCGGGCCGCGAGCCGTACGTTGTCGCCGTCTAAGGCGAGCTGGGTCTCGACCCGGCGCCTCGGGGCCGCCGGCCAAGGGATTGGCGAAGCTCACGACGGAGGTCAGCTCCTCGGGCGCGGCACGCGGGTGGTCCGCCCAGCCCCGCAGCACGCCGGGCGGTTCGGCGGCGGGGAAGGCGGTCTTGCCGTGGAAGACGTCGGTGGTCGGGTGTGCGCTCGCGGTGACGATGCCGAAGTCCAGGGCCAAACCGTGTTTCCTGACCTTCCAGCCGATGCCGCCGGTCAGCGTCAGCCCGCCCGACCCCGACGCTCTTGGTGTCGCCCGAGGAGATGGCCAGGCCGTGCGGGGCCGGGGCCGTCGCGACCTGGCCCCAGGTGCCGCCGCCGATGCGTACGAGGTAGCGGTCCTTGTCGATGACCTCCACGCTCGCCAGCCGGCCAAGGCCGATCACGACGCCGTCCTCGTTGGTGCCGAACCCGGTGAAGGCGTGGCCTCCACTGGGGCGCAGCACGAAGGCCGGGCAGCCCGACGTCAGCACCGTGCCGGCGGCCAAGGCGTAATCGGGTGCGCCGGATGTGATGATGTCGCCGCCGAAGTCACGGCGAAGGATTTCCAAGGCGGTGCTCATGATGTTCCTTCGTTATGCCAGCTGGCCGGGCTGGTGGCCGCCGCCGGGCTGCCGGACGATGACGTTCAGGCGGTTGGCGGTGTTGATGAGGGAGATGAGCAGCACCAGGGCGGTGAGCTGCTCGTCGTCGAACTGCTCGGCGGCCTTCGCCCAGGCCTCGTCCGTGACACCAGCGGCCGCGTCGGCGATGCGGGTGCCCTGCTCGGCCAACTCCAGAGCGGCGCGCTCGGCCTCGGTGAACATGGTGGACTCCCGCCAGGCCGCGACCATGTTGACGCGCACTGGGCTCTCCCCGGCCCGCGCGAGGTCTTTGGAGTGCATGTCGACGCAGAAGCCGCAGCCGTTGATCTGACTGGCGCGGAGCATCACCAGGTCCTGAAGCGCCTTCGGCAGCGTCGAATCCTTGAAGATGACGTTGCTGGCCGAGAAGAAGTACTTCATGGACCTGGCCGCTAGCGGGCTGGCGGCAAGGTCCAAGCGGGGTTCCATGACGCGTTTCCTTGGGTTGTGTTTGTGCTGGCCGTGACAGTGACGTGCACCACACGGCCGCGTGCGTACGTTGTCAGGTCCTGCGCGCTCCGAAAGCCGGCGCGTCTTTCCCGGGACGAGACAGCCGGGCCGTTCTGTGACATCGCAAAGACGCGGCCGGACCGGACCAGCCGGCTGAGGGCGGCGGGTTGGGGGCGGCCGGTGGCTGTCGGGTAGGAGTGGGCTCCTTGGGCTTCGGCGGTGATGTGACAGGACGGGCTGTGGTGTCGCGGGACGGGGTGATGTCACAGAACGGGCGAGCTGTTTCGTCTCCTGTCGGAAGACAGGTGTCGGGGCTGGGAAGGTGAGGGGTTGGCGTGCGGGTGCTCGTGGCCGGTGGGGCCGGGGTGTTGGGGCGGCGGCTGGTGCCGCAGCTGGTGGCCAGGGGGCATGAGGTGACGGCGACGACGAGGATGGCCAGGCTGGGCCTGCTGGAGCGGCTGGGTGCCGAGGCGGTCGTGATGGACGGGCTGGATGCGGCCTCGATCGGCCAGGTGGTGGCCCTGGCGCGGCCAGAGGTCGTCGTGCACCAGATGACCGCGATCTCCGGAAAGCCGGATATCAAGCATTTCGACCGCTGGTTCGCCACGACCAACCGGCTTCGTACCGAAGGGACCGATCATCTGCTGGCCGCCGCTGAGGCGAGCGGTGGGTGTCACGTGGTCGCGCAGAGCTACGCCGCCTGGAACGGCATCCGTCAGGGCGGGTGGGTCAAGACCGAAGAGGACCCACTTGATCCGACCAGTACCGGTAAGGGTGCGCAGGCGATCCGTCATCTGGAAGAGGTGGTGATCAAGGCCGGTGGCGCGGTGTTGCGGTACGGCGCGTTCTACGGGCCGGGAGCCACCGATGATCAGGTCGAGCTGGTGCGCAAGCGGCAGTACCCGGTCGTCGGCGACGGTGCGGGCCACAGCTCGTGGGTGCATCTCGACGACGCGGCCGCCGCCACCGTCCTGGCCGTGGAGCAGCGGGTGAAGGGCGTGTTCAACATCGTCGACGACGAACCAGCCCCGGCTCGTGAGTGGCTGGCCCACCTGGCCGCGTGCGCCGGTGCCAAGCCTCCGATGCGGATCCCCGTGTGGCTGGCCCGGCCGCTGGCCGGGAAGACGGCGGTGACGATGATGACTCAGGGACGCGGCTTCTCCAACGCCAAAGCCAAACGCGAACTCGGTTGGCGATTGCGCTATCCCTCCTGGCGGCAGGGCTTCAAGGAGGAGCTGGCATGACCCGGACCGAGGAGTTCGAACAGCTGCGGCCGCTGCTGTTCTCCATCGCCTACCGGATCCTGGGCAGCGTGAGCGAGGCCGAGGACGCAGTCCAGGAGACCTGGCTACGCTACGAGGCCTGCCCGACCCGGCCCGCGTCGGCCAAGTCGTTCCTCTCGGCCATGGTGTCTCGCATCGCGATCGACGTGCTGCGCTCGGCACGCATGCGGCGGGAGGAATATGCCGGGCAGTGGTTCCCCGAGCCGCTGCTGGCCGACCCCTACGAGGACCCGGAGCGGTCGGCGGAGCTCGCCGACACGGTCTCGATGGCGGCCCTGCTGCTGCTGGAGCGGCTCAGCCCGCTCGAACGCGCGGTCTTCGTGCTGCGGGAGGTGTTCGGGTTCCGCTTCGGTGAGGTCGCCGCGGCGATAGGGCGCTCGGAGCCGGCCTGCCGCCAGCTTGCCGTACGAGCGCGCCGCCACATGGACGCCGGACGTGCCCGGTTCGAGGCCGATCGCCGGGAGCGGGAGGAACTCGCCGGTCGCTTCTTCGACGCCTTCCGCGAAGGTGACGTCGACGGGCTGCGCGAGCTGCTGGCCGCCGACGTGCAGATGGCCGGCGACAGCGGCGGCAAGGCCCCGCTGTGGGGCGACGGAGTTTTCGGCGCCGAGAACGTGGCCCGGATGCTGGCCGCGTTCGTCGCGCCGTTCATCCAGATCGGCGGCGTCGTGGAACCACATGAGATGAACGGCCAGCCAGGCGCGATCTTCCGCGACCGGGACGGCAAGATCGTCAACACCCTGACGCTCGACATCCTGGACGGGCAGATCCAGACCATTCGCGCCGTGATCAACCCCGACAAGCTGCGGCATCTGGGCCCGGTGGCGGACGCCTGGGCGGTCGTCCGCGAGACCAATCGGGTCCGCCGGCTCAAAGACTGACGCCCGGATTTCTGACCTGTCAGGCCGGCGTCGAGCCGAAGTCCGCCGCGCGGTGAGCAACCCATTCCGCGTATGTGAAGGCTGCTCGCCCGGTTACCCGCTCCACCGTCGGCAGCACGGGGTCCATCTTGCCGACCCTCGCCGCGAGCCCGTCCATGAGCTCGGCTATCACGGGCGCCGGCAGTCCGTGGCGGAGCATCTTCTCCTGGAATTGCTCACGCGACCTCGAACCGCAATGGCCGCCCGCCCGCGGCGATGTCGCGAGAGTCGACCGGGGCCACTTCAGCGTCGCCGTCACTCCACGGACGATCCTGTCGTTGATGATCTGCGCCGCCCACACGAGGTCGTTGGTCATGAACGCTCCGGGACGCACGAAGGTCCGGGGTCATGCCACGTACCTTGGCGTCGACGTTTCCGGTGCCACCGGTTACCAACATCACGAAAATCTCCATTTCTCTTCTTCAGGCCGCGTGGGCTGTTCGAGCCCATGACGAGGAATCCTGACCGCGGCTGTCGATGGGGCGCGGGGCGAAAACCGGCCGCTACGAGGAGCGTCTGTCTCCGCTACCGGGACGAGACAGTCCGCCCGTTCTGTGACACGACAGCCCCGGCTGTCACTCGATGTCACATAACGACCCGGCTGTCTTGTCCCGGAAAAGACGTGCTCGCCCCTCAGAGCGTGGAGGCCCCGGCAACGTGCGCCACGCGAACGCCTCCAGCTCCTGGCGAACACCACGACATCGACCTCGGACAGAACCGAGGAAGGAGACCGAACGTTCCACCTCGGCGCCGGAATGTTGGTGCGCCTGCCCAGCGCGTCCGAGTACGCATTGGCAGTCGACAAGGAACACCGGTGGCTCCCGGCGTTCGCTTCCCGGCTCCCGCTGCCGATTCCCGTGCCACTGGCGAAGGGCGAGCCCGGCGCGGGCTACCCGTACCCGTGGTCGATCTACCGATGGCTTGGCGGCGAGCCGGCCAGCGCGGAGCGGATCGCCGATCCCGTGCGATTCGCGGTTGACCTGGCCGGGTTCCTGGCGGCCTTGCGGAGCATCGACCCCGCTGACGGTCCCCGCCCGGGAAAGCACAACTGGTTTCGCGGCGGCACGCTGCGGACGTACGACGGGGTGGCCCAGAACGCGCTCGCGGATCTGGACGGCCACGTCGATGTCGGCCTGGCGCGCGAGATCTGGGAAAGCGCCCTCGAGGCACGCTGGGACGATGTGGAGAGCTGGTTCCACGGTGACGTCGCCGAGGGAAATCTCCTGCTCAAGGACGGGAAGTTGGCGGCGGTCATCGACTTCGGCACCTGCGGCGTCGGCGATCCGGCCTGTGACCTGGCAATCGCATGGACATTGCTGACCGCCGAGGGCCGGCAGGCGTTCCGGGAGCGGCTGTCGGTCGGTGAGGCGGCATGGGCGCGCGGGCGTGGCTGGGCCCTGTGGAAGACGCTCGCCACCTTTTCCTACACGTTGGGCGACGACGAGGAGGAGGCCGCGGGCGCGCGACGCGTACTCGGTGAGATCTTCTCCGAGTACGCGTCCGGCAGCCCGTCCGCCGCCCCGAGGGGCACGGGCTAACTCACCAAGCACGACCCTCTCGTGCCTGGCGCCTCCTACGCCTGCCGCTTCGCCGTTGACGGTGCCGGTTGAATCCGTCATCGGATCGCCCAGCCGAACGTACGAGGGAGTGGGACGGCGTGATCGACCAGCGCCGTTCGGGCTCCGAACACCGTCCCCTCAGGCATGATCAGCTTCATCCGAACCCGTGATCTAGCTCCTTGGGCGGGCGTAGCCGGTGATGTCCTGGCGGGTGGTGTACCGGCTTATGCGGACGCGTAGGCCGGTGCGGAGGGTTTCGATCATGCGGTTTGTGTCGAGGACCAGGTCGACGTGTCCGGGGTGGTTGGGGCTTCCGCCGGAGCCTTGGAAGGACACGAGGTCTCCTGGAGCTTGGTAGCCGGGTCCGATGTGGTGAAGGGCGTGCCATTGTTCAGCGGCGGTGCGCGGAAGGCGACTCCGGCTTGGTGCCAGGCGTAGCGGGTGAGGGCGGAGCAGTCGAAGCCGACCGTGTTCGCTCCTTGGTCGATGCCTCGGCTGGGGCCGTCGAGTCCGCCGCCTCCCCATGAGTAAGGGGTGCCGAGCCAGCGGGCAGCGGCTGCAAGGGCTGTTGCGCCGTGCCCTGTCCCGGTGATCCGTGGTGGCGCGCATGCGGGCCGTGTGAGCGCGATGGCATCGGGTTTGGCAGTACGAAGAGGCACGGTTGCGCACAGGGCGTCGGAAGTCGGCACGCTGTTGTGCGGCAGCACGGTCGCGACGACGCCGACGATGATGATGGCGACCAGGACGAACACGCCGGTCACTGTCGTGGCGATGACCGCCATCAAACGGGCTCGCTGTGGGGGGTGATGGTGCCCCACGCGTCCCGTAGGGCGATCAGGGGGCGGCGGGGGCCCGTTGATCCGGCTGGTAGCCATACGGGTTCGGCGATCAGCGATGTGAATCGCCTCGGGGGCCCCGGCTGTGGCGCCTGCTGCATAGGCGCCGGCCCGGTCTCTGCAGATCACGTGGACGCCGGGATGGTCGCGTAGCCATCGTTCGAGGGCCTCGGCGGTCCGGTCGTCCAGCACGTCGATGGGCTGGTGGCTGTCCATGTCGATCAGCACGGTGGCGTAGGAGTGCCCGCGCCTCTTGGTGAAATCGTCGATCCCGAGCACGGTGACCTGGCCGATTTCGAGGTCGGGCAGGGCGCGGACCAGACGGATCAGCGTGTCCCGGCCGACGCGTACGCCGGGTAAGGCCAGCAGCCGGGAGGCGGCGCGCCGGCCAGTGCCAGCGCCATCAACTCCAGCAGTCGGCGGTAGTGGCCATCAGGCAGCAGGCATCGCCCGCCACCGCATGCTGCGCACAGGGCACAATGAACCTCGCGGCCGCTCAAATGATGATGACGTTCTTGGTCGGACAAGATCCTCACGGGGCGGCCGCACCGATGCGCGGCCAGTTATCCGATGGCGATCAGTCACGGGCGAGAGTCTCGACCACTGTCTGTGACGACATCACACAACGATCGCCAGAGCCAGATCTTGGAAGCGCCATCACTACGCGCCCTGCTGTGCTCACCCGCCTCGAAGTCACTCGCTGACAGACGATCTACCTCCACGATCTCGCCCTGCTACCACGACGTTCGCACCTGGCCGCCACCATACCAACCCGCTTTACCGGCGAAAACAGGATGGAGCCTTCTCATTCGTCCAGCAGGCCGGCCACCAGGTCGACCGGCATGGGACGGTCCGGATCGTCCGCGATAAGGCGGATGCCGACGCCGCGGGAGCACGCTGGAGGGCTTCGCCATCGGCGACTCGGTGGGACAGGAGTCCGACGACGCCACGCCCGACGACGAGTGGTAACAATCGAAGTAGATCGCCGGCGCCATCCCCGCCGCCCTCCGCGCCCTGAACCCCCCAAGACGCCCTGTGGGCCGTTCGTGAAACGGCTGGTAGTTGGTTGACGGGATCCCGTCCGATCATCAAGATCGGGCGGGATCTTGTCGTTTCAGGGCTTCCGAATCGGGTTCGTCCTGGTTGGGGAGCCGCGGAGCGGGTGTCTGGGGAGGCCCGGGTGGTGCCAGGCCGACGTCCCCGTCACGAAGGAGCTGCACGAAAGAGGTGTGGCCAAGCTGGGAAAGGGGGCGGGGCAGAGTCGTCATCGGCACAAACTTCGTTCGGCGGTGGTGGTAAGTGTCGCCGTGGTCTGGTCGAGGGGCAGGTTGCGGCCGGAGTGCAGCAGGTCGAAGCTGTCGAAGCTGGTCAGCAGCCAGAGCAGGTCGGTGGCCTGGTCGAGGGTGACATCAGGGCGCAGCGACCCCTGCTTGTCCAGGTGTTGAGCCAGCTCGGCCATCCCGGTGGCGCGGCCTTGCTCCATCCGCTGCACCGCGCCGCCCACCGCGGCGGTGTCCAGCAGCGCCATCGACGCAAGCACGCGCAACACGTCCCGGTGGGCCGCGTACATCTCGACGATCGCGTGGATCGCGCCGCGCAGCGCCTCGCGGGCGTCGGGATGGGCCGACGCTTGGAGCATGCGGTCGAAGCCGCCGCGCTGCAGCAGGTCCGCGCCGACCGCGTCGAAGAGCCCGGCGCGTGAGCCGAAGACGAGATAGACGGTAGGGCGCGCGACGCGTGCCATGCGGGCGATGCGATCGATGCTGACCGGTTCCGATGGCGCTTCGCGCAGCCGTTGGTAGACCGCGTCGAGGATGCGGCGCCGGGTCTCCTGTGCCGCCTCTGCGCGGAGGCGCTGTTCGTACTTCCGGGTGGCCATGGGTCTCATCCTAGCATTGAGTTGACAGTATGTATTTTGGAATACATGATGTCGATCGAAATCGAGGCGACGGTCGCCGCAGGACGGTGACAGTCGATCCCGACGGCCAATGCGAGGAGCCTGTTGTGCACGTGTTGATCCGCTGGAAGATCAAGCCCGATCAGGTGGAGCGTGAACTGGAGTTGCTGCGTGCGGTCTACGAGGACATGCACGCGGTTCGGCCAGAAGGCCTGCGCTACGCCACCTTCCAGCTCGACGACGGGGCGACCTTCGTGGACGTGGCCGAGATGGCCGACGGTCCCGGGGTGTTGCAGCAGGTGGAGGCCTTCCAGCACTACCGGGCCACCCTGGACGAGCGGTGCGACGAGCCCCCTGCCGTCACCGTGCTGCACGAAGTAGGCGCCTACCGCTTCCCCTGACGTCACCCGATCAACGGTTTAAGGCCCAAGTCAGACACGTATACGAGAGTTCCGGAAGGCAACGCCTCGGGCTTCCTGCGCGCCCTCAGCTGTTCGCTCACATGCTTGATAGTCAGAGGCGGGCTGTCGGGCCGGAGCGTTACCCTGAGCGACACCGTGAAGAGGAAGGGCCCTGGGCGCTGCCCGCGGTTTCTGTCGTACGTCTGGCGTTACCGTTGCGCGCGGAGGATGAAATGCCACGAAAGGTCACCCCGGCCCAGTACAACCGCATGGTCGACGCCCACAACCGTAAGCTGAAGCAGGCCGTCAACAAGCACAACCGCGAGGTGAAGCGCGCCATCGACGGCTACAACCGCGAGGCGCGCGCACAACGCGCGCGTGCGTGCCAACCGTCAGCGACTCAACGCCGAGATCGCGCGACTCAACCGCCAGCGCTCGACGATCCGCTACGTCACGACTGCCCGCTCCCACCTGAGCACCAGACCCGTCCCTGACAGCCCGATCGCAAGACCCCACCGGCCCGTGGACCCGGCACCACCGGCGTGACCGCCGGCCCAGCACCCTGCTCAGACATCCGATCGAAGATCCACGAATCATGCAGCCGTCACGCTGGGCGAAGCCACCCAAACCCGTGAATCATCGAGGCTAAAAGTAAGCGCGATGGATACGGTAAGCACTGATTTGAGCATTGAACTCGACGGACAGTCGGATGTCCACCATAGATGCATTGGCGAGACATCAAGTGCGTTTTACCTTGATCTGAAGCAATTCCTGATAAACTGCCTATATTGATTTCCCGCGCCTTATGCGGCCCGCCCCGCGATAAGAGTAGCAAGGGGGGAATCGCAATGTCGAAGCCCAAGACGTGCCTCAACGCGATCAGCGCATCACTCGTGTTCTTCGCCCCACTACCTGCGACGTTCGCAGAGCACAATCATCTCTCAGGCCCCATAACCTGGATCCAGCACAAATCTACGGGCCGACCGGTTGTCGTTGAGCGAAGCGGCTTTTGCACCCCCACATACCCTGACTGTCTCAAGGGCAGAGGTATCCTGCTCAGCAGCTTCGCCGCCCGCCCGTCAGCCGAAGTCTTTCAAGTGGTGGACGCGCCCGCGCCCAATGCGATCCAGATCAGACTTATTTTGCCAGACTCGCCGAAACAATTTTGCCTGGATGTCGCGGGATTCCGTACGGACGCTGGCGCCCCCGTGATCCTGTGGGAGTGTCACACGGGCACCAACCAGCAATGGCGGATAGAGGAGTACTATAAGGGCCCCAACGAAGGTATCAGGCGTCTCGTAGGTGTCGGTAGCGACAAGTGCCTCGACGTCCGAAACCCTTCCGGAGGCATCTTCTTCCCACCGCCCGACAACGCTTCCATACAGATCTGGCACTGCTTCCCCGACCGGGAGAGCGTCTGGTGGCGTCACAACCAAGACTTCACGTTCAAGTTCTAGCCTCGATCTTTCGTGCGCCCAGCAGGACGGAGGGGGGTCGTGACGTAGCGGCTGATCGTCTTTTTGTAAGCTCGTCGTCGCTTGCCGGTGGGAGTCCGGTCCGAGTAGCTGCCAGGAGGCCCGGTAGCAGATCGCGCGTGGATGAGAAAACCCGGGCCGAGCGCATGCAGGCCGAAGGGCGCCTGCGGACGATCAACAGGAAGCGTGAGATCACCGAGAAGGAGATCAAGGAGATTCCGGCGATGGCGGAGTTCCCCAAGATCCTGATGAAGGCCGATCCTGCAGACAGGAACGACCTCTACAAACAGATGGGCCTCCACCTCGTCTATGACCCCTCGGGGAGGTGGTCGCAGTCGAGGCGAGGCCCAGCATGTACCAGAGTGCGTGTCCGAGGGGGGACACAGCCGATACGTACATACCCTTCAGCGCCTCCATCACGCTCGTTCTCCCAGGTCGGGAGAGGTGAGCAGCCATGGAGTTCAGCACGCGGGCCGTGTGCCGCAGCCGGCGTACGACGATCATCGGGGTTCTCCTTCTCGCGGCCATCGCGGCGGTCGTGTCGTTCCGTCACATGCACCAGGTGTGTCTGCGGCATGGTAAAGATCACCTGGCGGCGGTGCTCATCCCGCTCGCGGTCGACGGCACGATCCTTGTCGCCTCGATGTCCATCCTTCTAACCAACCGGTACGGCTCACGCGGCGGGTTCCTGGCGTGGACCATGTTGTCGGTCGGCAGCCTCGCCAGCCTGGGGGCCAACATCGCCGTCGCCGAGCCGAGCCTGATCGGACGCATCATCGCGGCCTGGCCGAGCGCTGCCTTGATCGGCAGCTACGAGCTCCTGATGTCGCAAATCCGAATGCGCCACGTCCCTAACGAAGGAGCCGCCGTCGCGCAGAGCGAGGCGACAGGGGTTCAGGAACTACCCGGAGATGACGCCCACGAGTCCTCAGAGGAGACAAGTTCTGACGACAGCGAGAAGGGTGACTCCGTCGAACCGCCTGGCGGTGGGCCCTGGCGCATCGCCTTCCTGACGGGACACTCCCACCGGGCAGGGTCATCGCGGAGCAGTTCGCGCGAAGCGCTCGATGGGGCCGCTGGATCAAGCGAATCGGACTCGAAGGGAGGCTCGGGGAGAACGATCACCTCACCTCCTCATCCGCGAGCCGGGATCACTTGCACGTTGATGACCTCTCTGCGCCGGCCCCGGCCGAACGCTACGACGTGGTGATCGACCTCTCGCGCTGGTGACCTGGCACCACTGCGACGCCGGTCGACATCGCGGGGGAGAGCGGCATGCGCGAGGTCATGCGGTTCCGCGGTGGCCGGAGCCATGACGCCACACGCTTGCCGCCCGATCTCTCTGGCGTCGATCGCTGGGTAGCGTGAGAAGGGCACACTACCTGTGAAGGGAGGTCACCAATGAGCGAGACACAGTTTCCGCTTACCCTGCGCGTCACCGTGAGCGGAGCGAATCCGGACGAAATCAGAGAGAACGCCAGGGCCCAGGCCCTCAACTTCTTCGGTACTACCGCGGAACTCGACGTCATTAGTGCTGAAGCCCAGTCGGACGGGGAACACCACAACCGCTACCACGCTACCGTCATCTTCCGGCGGATTGCGTGATGAGCGTGGGCATCGTCGGGCAGTCGAGCGGTGGCTCGGCGCTGCCCTGTTCTCGCCTCTGCTGGTGGCGGTGGTCGTAGCACTTGGGTGGGCAGGCGCCCCGTCGATCAGCCGCCCGCCAGGCGCCCTTGCTACTTCGGGCGGCGTCTGTGGCTCCGTTGGCGAGGGAGGCGCGAGGCCGGGCGCCAGCCTAGCCGACCTCCCCCGCGAAAACGACCCATCACTGAATGTCGTCCTCGACAGGCAGTCCGTCAAGCCCCTCATCGAAGCCCTGTCGACGTGAGAGAAGCACATCCTGCTGCTGCGCTTTTACGGCAACCAGATCCAAGCGGAACTCGCCGACTTCTACAACACCACCCGAAGACACAGTGCCAGTGACGGGCTGTCGCCCATCACATTCGCACGGCGACCCCGTCCTGCCGGCAACGGAGTCCAGGAGCCGCACGAGCCCGGATGCTCAGTGAGATACGGCTTGCGTGCTGGATAACCAAAAATCCCGCACCATGACGCGAATCTCCGCGCACGCCACTGCGCAGGTCGAGCTTTCGCGACGTTCAGGGGATGGCCAGCTCCTGTCGCGAATCACATCGTAGTTCGAGAACGCGATCGGGCTTTCGCGCAACTTGGTCATGCGCAATTTGGCCATGCACGGGTTGGAGCGATCGCTCGGATGCGGAACACCGGCTGCGCGCGACTGTCGTGACGAGCGCGCCGGCGAAACTGTTGACATCGGTGCGTCGCCGAGCACGGCACGACGCCTGCCGTGAGGGCAATCCGCATACGGCTCGGGGGGCCACGTGCCGGCAGGCTCTTTATCGCCGCAGATGATGAAGCTAGCTGGGATTGCGCGTTTCCGCCTATTCGCTGATCGCCTTGACTGGTGGATGAACAGACGGCGCAGCTTGCGTCGCTGTCATCGTGAGGGGGTCGTCATGGCCCTGGACGCACAAGGAACGAACGTGACTGACCGCGCGGGCCTGAACGGTCAGGCCGCGCGCTGCGATCACATTGACCAGCTCCCGACGGTGGAGCCCGGGCTACCCGAATGCAAGGAATGTCTGGGCCTGGGCCGGACCTGGGCGCAGTTGCTGGTGTGCCTGACCTGCGGGTGGGTGGCCTGTTCCGACGATTCACGCGGCGGTCACTCCCGCGCCCACTACGAGGAGACCGACCATCCGGTCGTCGCCACCCTGGCATCGAAATCGACCTGGCGCTGGTGCTACGTGCACCGCCGCACCGTGTAGACGAGACGAAAGAGACCCATGACTATTTCCGAACAGGCGGTGGAACGCCGTCAGGACTACGACGGCGCATCGCCCTTCCCCGGGGCAGAAGAGCACGTTCCGGCAGGAAGGCTCCAGGCAGGACTGACAGCGGCGATCGTGGTGCTGCCGTTCGTCGCGCTCGGCGTCGCGATCTTCCTGGCGTGGGGGCAGGGAGTCACGCTCACCGATCTTCTTCTCGCCGTGGTGCTCTATGGGGTGACCGGCCTGGGGGTGACGGTCGGTTTCCATCGGCTGCTCACCCATGCTTCCTTCACGGCCCGGCCATGGTTGCGCGTGGCGCTGGCGGTCGCCGGGTCGATGGGCTTTCAGGGGAACGTGATCGACTGGGTGGCGGTGCATCGCCGTCATCACGCCTTCACCGACCGGCCGGGCGATCCGCACTCTCCCTACCGGTACGGCGCGGGCCTGCGTGGGCAGCTTCGGGGGCTTGCCCACGCCCATCTGGGCTGGCTGTTCGCCGGCGACCAGACCCCGGCCGAGCGCTACGCCCCGGATCTGCTGGCCGACCCGGCCATGGTCAAGGTGGCGCGGGCCTTCCCCGCGCTGTGCGCGCTGTCGCTGGCGCTGCCGTTCCTGGCCGGATGGGCGATCACCGGCACCCTGTACGGCGGCTTGACCGCCTGCCTGTGGGCCGGGCTGATCCGCGTCGCGCTCCTCCAGCACGTCACCTGGAGCGTCAACTCGCTCTGCCACGTCATCGGCGACAGGCCCTTCAAGACCCGGCGCCACGACCGCTCGAGCAACGTGTGGCCGCTGGCCCTGCTGTCCTTCGGCGAAAGTTGGCACAACGGCCACCACAGCGAGCCGTCCTGCGCCCGTCACGGTCTGGACCGCGGCCAGCTCGACCCGTCCGCCGCCTTGATCGGCCTGTTCGAACGGCTCGGCTGGGCGAGCAGCGTGCACTGGCCCGACCAGGAGCGCATCGAACGCCGCCGCGCTGGCCCGCGGAAACAGGCCTGCGCCCCGGCCGGAGACTGACCGACGCCCCTTTCGGCCTCGCTACCGGCAGGGCCGCTCACCGGTGCCGCGATGGTCGTCACCGACGATACGAGAGTCAAGGACGCCCCCAGCCACCTCGGTAGCGAGTCCGGCGGCCCCTGCGCCATCTGGACAGGCACTAGGAGTTCGCTTTCCGGGCAACTCCGACTCAGCGAGCGTGCCGGCCTTTCTCCACGAGCCCACACCGCCACGTGGCACTTAGAGTGGGGGAGAGATGGGCCCGGATAGGTGCCGCCCGGCCGGGAAGGGGTGGTGACATGGAGTTGCGTCAGCTGCGCTATTTCGTGACGCTGGCCGAGGAGTTGCACTTCGGCCGGGCCGCTGTCCGCGAACACATCGTGCAGTCCGCGCTGAGCCAGCAGATCCAACGGCTGGAACGCGAGTTAGGCGTGCGGCTGCTGGACCGCAGCACCCACCACGTCGATCTGACTCCGGCGGGCGCCGCCTTCCTGATCGAGGCGCGTCAGATCCTCGACCACGTGGGCCGGGCGGGGCAGGCCGCCCGCAACGCCGCCGCGTCCGCGCCCACGCTGCGCGCCGGCATCATCGACGCCGGCTACGACACCATGCCGCAGATCCTGCGCGAACTGCAGCGGACCCATCCCGACATCGCGATCCATCAGGTCGAGGCGGGTACTCCCGAGCAGTATCGGCAACTGGCCGACGGCCGCCTGGACATCGCCATCGGACATGCCTCGCAGGCTCCGGCCGAGGTGACCTCCAAGCTGATCAGGCTCGATCCGCTCGGCGTGCTGGTGCCCGACGGGCACCGCTTCGCCGAGTCCGACGGCGTACCCGTGGCCGCTCTGGCCGACGAACTCCTGCTCCTCGGCGAGGAGTCACAAACCCCTGAGCTCAATCAGTTGGTCATCACGCTGTGCCGCTCGGCCGGGTTCGCCCCCACCCTCTATGAGGGCACCGTGCAGAGCAGCCGCGCCGCCGCCGACCTCGTCCTCCAGCACCGCTGCGTGCACTGCGTCCCCTCCTCCTTCCGCACCTCCAACCGGCCGGGCACCACCTGGCGGTGCCTGATCGAGCCCGCCACGCACTACCCCTGGTCACTGCTGTGGCACCAGGACAACCCCTCTCCGCACATCGCCGCCGTCATCGACAGCGCCCGGCACCTGGCCGGGCGGCTCGGCTGGCTCGAACCCATCAGCCCCTCTACCGGGCCCGCACCCGTCGAAGGCGCTCCGAGCGCCGCCAGCAGCCCCACAGATGGTCCTGTCTGATGCCGTCTCATGCTGCCTGCGTCACGTAGCACGGTGATCGGTGGCGGCACTCGGAGCCCACGACGAGCACAGCGGCGAGGCACGCATTCTGGCCCGGCCGGCAAGCGGGACCTGGGTCACGCCGGTGCTTACGGCCGGCCTCGACGCTGAGCAGCTGTGTGGCGTCGGCCATTTCAACGAGCTGGTCAGGCGTCATCGCCTCCAGCAAACGGCGAGCCGCTGCCGGTCAGCGTCGCGGGCCATGCTCATCGCGTCCTGAAGGGCGAGAGATCGCGAGGCTACGCCGATCGCCTCCAAGACGCTGGTCAGGGCCTGGTCCACACCATTGTCGGGATCCGCCCACTGCGGAGGTCGAGCGTTCGACACCATTCACCTTGCCGTCCTTGAGCTCTGAGCATGCCCGACCCCGTCGGGCCGGCTGCTCGATCGGCTGGTCTCTGTCCTGCGGGGCTGGTGTTCATCCTGGCTTCAGCGGCGTCAAACCGTCGTCACCCATCGGCCAGATGTGCCCACGACCGGTGTGGCTCGCAGCCTTGGGGACACGATGCTATGCCGGTCTCGTTACCCGAGGCTCCGGTTATCAGCTCAGGAGATGAGCTGTGCATGAATTGCCCGTTTCCTCCGGCTGCCTACTCCTGTGCGCTGAAGGGGACAGCGCGGATCTCAACCTCTACCGGCTGCCTGATCGGTGACCTGGCAGGAGAACCCATGAACGAAAGCACAGATACCAAGTGTCCCATCGTCCTCATTCATGGGCTGTGGCTGACCCCGCGTGCCTGGGAACACTGGATAGAGCGCTACACCGGGTTCGGCCACCAGGTGTCCGCTCCGGCCTGGCCGGGCATGGAGATCGAGGTCGAAGCCCTGCGCAAGCATCCGGACGTCATGAACGGCCTGGGCGTCACCGAAGTGGCTGATTTTTACGAGAAGGTCGTTCGCGAGCAGGCGCGGCCGCCCATCATCGTCGGCCATTCCTTCGGCGGCCTGATCACGCAGATCCTGCTGGATCGCGGTCTCGGCGTCGCCGGCGTCGCGATCCACCCTGCCCCGATCAAGGGCGTGCTGCGGTTGCCGCTCAGCAGTCTGCGTTCGGCCTTGCCGGTCCTGTCCAACCCCCGCAACCGTTCCAGGACCGTGGCGCTGAGCGCCAAGCAGTTTCATTACGCGTTCACCAATACCCTGACCGCGCAGGAGTCGGAGTTGATCTACCAGCGCTACCACGTGCCCGCTCCGGGCCGGCCGCTGTTCCAGGCCGCCACCGCCAACCTGCGACGGCACGCCGCCACCCAAGTCAACGTGCACAACGACACCCGTGCCCCGCTACTCCTGATCGCCGGTGGCGCCGACCACATCGTCCCTGTCACGCTGGTACGGGCGATCTACCAGCGCTACCGTAAGTCCCGTGCGGTCACCGACTTCCAGGAGTTCGGCCGCATGCCGCACTTCTCCCTCGGCGCCCCCCAATGGGAGAGAGCCGCCGACCACGTCGTCTACTGGGCGCAGCGGCACATCACGAGACAGGCCAGAAAGGACGGCAGAGAATCACGACCGGCCGGATGAGTTCCCACCGTTCGTCGTACAGACCGTCCTGCTCGTCCACGAAAATCAGTGCTGATGCTGACAGGGTTCTTACGCGACCAGTGCTTCACGACGGCGTGGTTCGGCTGGGCTGAAGAGAATCCGCCCGGCGCCGGCGGATCTGGCTGGGTGCCGGGTCGGTCCTGGAGGTCGCGTTCGCTGTGGCTTTCGGGGTGTTGACCGCTGCGAACTGGGAACAGCCGAGCGCCCTGGAGGGGAAGTACGCCTGGTTCGGCGTCCTGGTCGTGGCAGGGGTCGTCGCCGGTGGAGCCGGGTGCCTCCTGCTGGCCAGGCGTGGTGCGTCCCGGTGGTTGGCGTGGTGGGGCGCGATCGTCGTGGCGGCGCATTTCCCGCCCTTGGCGCTGTTGCTGAACGACATCGGTGTGGCAGTCGTCGGACTCGTTCAACTGGTCGCGCTCGGTGCGGTGGTACGACAGGTGCGCGGCACCACCACACCGACTGGTTCGCTCGCCGCTTCGGCCGACGAGGTCGCCAGCCACGGGGATGTGCAGGACGGCGGCCGCTGCCGACTCGTCCTTCAGCGGCCATAGATCTGCCACGTGCCGGAGTTGCTCGCTCGCGCCGACTGCGTCCAGCCGAGTGGCAGGGTTCTTGTCGAGCAGGCCGGCAAGCACGGACGCCAGCGGTCCAGCCCGTTGGGAGGGGTCGGGTGGGTCGGCCAGCATGGCGACGAGCGTATGAATCGCCGTGTCACGGCAGAAGGGGGGCTGCCCTTCGACGGCCATGAAAAGGGTGGCGCCCAGCGACCACAGGTCCGACTGCCGGCAGGTATCGCCGGTGACCCGCTCGGGAGCCAGGAAGGCCATGGTGCCGGTCAGCGTTCCGGTCTGGGTGAGGGAGGCATCGCCGTCCATCACGGCGATACCGAAGTCCGTCAGGACTACGCGACCGTCATGAGCCAGCAGCACGTTGTCCGGCTTGACGTCCAGGTGCACGATCCCAGCCGCGTGAGCGGCGCACAACCCCCGCAGCAGCTCCAGCCCGATCTTCGCCAGCGTGCGCGGAGACAGCGGCCCGTCCTGGGCCACCCTTTGACCGAGCGTTCGAGAGCGCACCAATTCCAGCACGATCCAGGGCTGACCGGACACCTCGACGACGTCGTACACGCCCGCGACATGGGGATGGCTGATGCGGGCCGTGACGCGTGCCTCCTGACGTGTGCGCTCGGCCACGATCGTCCGTTCGGGCCCGGCAGGCAGCGCCACTTCCTTGATCGCGACCTCGCGGGTCAGGAGCTCATCATGACCGTGCCAGACCGTTCCCATGCCGCCCCGCCCGAGAGGTTGGAGCAGGCGGTAGCGGTCGGCGAGAAGCGAGGTGTCCAACGGTGCATCGAGTCTGCGATAGTCACCTGCCGCATCGACGCCATGCTTGGGCGCGAGGTCGAGGGCAGGCCCCTGATGGTGGCAGAGGGCGCCGACACTCGCCATAAGCGCCGTCCGATCGTGATTGCCGGTCGGTAGCGGCCTGGTCTCTGGCGCCTGGCCAGTCCTCGCCATGGCTACCTTCCTGTCCGCTGGCCGGCGCTCGGGCGTCGATGCTGACGCACGCCGCCCTGAGACGGGTAGCCAGACAGCCCCAGCCAATACCGCTGATGGGCAGACGGCCACCGGCGTTCCGAGCAAAGCTCATCACCGTAGCTGATCACCGCTCAGATCCCTCCGGCAGGCCGACCCCGGACGACGCCGGACGGAGCCAACCGATCCGGGCCGCCTGCCGCAGCACCGCCAGACGGGCCTCGACGCCCGTGCTGCGCCCCGGAGATCGGCTGTGGTGATGAACTCTTCCGCAGTTGGCTGTGTCCGTACCGCACGCGGGGATGTTGGCTCGAGGAGAACGAGTTCGACAGCCGGCCCGGCGAGTCCGCGGGCGGCCGGTCCGCTGCTTCGACCGGTCCGGAAGACCGATCCCGCGCAGCCATCGATTCGCCGCACTAGGAGCTCGGTCATGGGCATCTTCACCTGGATCATCCACCCGACCCTGCACGGCGACCTCAAGAGAGCTGAGCGCATGAACAGCCGCGACAACGAAAAGCGTCTCGACCACGCCACCGACGTACCGCCACCTCAGCCCGCGCCGGCTGGAGATCCTGACACGCTGCCGGCCCTCACCTCTGACAAGCTCGTCTTCGACCCGGCGGCCGAACCCGCGCCACCGCAACACGGCTCGTTGCTCGGCAGCGACCCGAGCGGTGTCCTGGAGCGCTGGCACGTTCTTCAAGCGCTTTTCGTGGACGACCCGCGCGAAGCCGTCCAGCGAGCCGATTTGCTCATCGAGGAAGTGATGACCGCCATCCGCGAGACGCTGGAACGTCGCCTGGGTGAGCTCCGGGAGCCCTGGAAGAACACCGACCGGGACGACACGGAGACCGAGCGGCTGAGGATGGCCCTGCGCGCCTACCGTAACGTCTTGCACAAGCTGATGCCGCTCGCCGACGACCATGCGACGCGGTGAGGTCCCCGTCGCGGCCATCCTCTTCGCGATCGGCTCTGCTGCTCGACCGGATCATCGCCACCTGTGATCGTGAATCCCACCAAGGTGCCCGATCTGGACCTGCGCCGGGCTGAGATGACCGCTGAGCTGGCCAAGCACGACTGGGCCGATCCGCTGTGGTTCGCGACCACGATCGAGGGCAGCGGGCACGGCCCGGCCCGGCAGGCTGTGCACGAACAGGTCGACCTGGTCTTCGCCGGCGGAGGCGACGGCACCGTACGAGCGGTCATTCACGGGCTGGTCGGCAGTGGGGTGCCAGTGGCGATACTCTCTGTCGGCACGAGCAACCTGCTGGCCCAGAATCTCGCCTGGGCACATCTCTGGCCGAGGGCGGCGCGTTGTCGAGGCTGCCGCGGCGCGAGGACCGGCGCATCGAGCGATTCACCGCCCGGACGATCCGGTGGACACGACAAGGCCCATGCCCAGGCAGTACGACGGGGACCTGATCGAGCGCGCTGACCTGGGCTGAGACCTGCGGTTCATCCACTCGTCAGGGAAGATGGAGGCGGTCGCCCGCACGCTGGGGGAGAGCACCAGTGAGCCGTTCCATTCTCAGGCGGCCTGTGCGACGCGGTGGTTCTTAAGGACGGCAATGGCTTTGCAGAGGTGGTCGGCCTTGGAAGGGCCGAGGATGACGCTGCCTCAGTGATGGGTCAGTCCGGTGGCGGGGCGTTCGCCCACGAATTCGGTGGTCACCGGCACAACCGAGACCGGGCCCTTGGTCAGTAGCGGTGACGTCCGACGTGCCCTTCGAACAGCAGGCACGG